>NZ_DBFCCJ010000076.1:0-88716 GCF_048380235.1 Ventrimonas sp.
AGTGACGCGTTCGCAGATTCATGAGCGAGCATAGCGTTTCCCCGGAGAACCTTGTCTGAACGAGCGCAGCGAGTGAGTTTGGGTCGCAGGGGAAACAATAGGCGGCGGAGCGAATGAAGTACAAAATTCCACCGCATCTGCTTATTCTGTAGGCCCTCCCCGGAACTTCGGACCCTTTCGTGCTATTCCCTTAAATTGCAATTTTCTTCAGGCAGTACAGGCATGTCGGCGCAATGTAGCAGCAGGCGGCGATCCATGCTGTCTGGTCGGCAAAGCAGATCGCAGTGTAGCCGAAGGCTTCGACGAATCCCAGGCTGACAATGGTCCGGGCAATCATCTCCATAACGCCGGAGAAAAAGGCTCTGCCGGAGTGACCAAGCCCCTGGGTCACCATACGGGTTACATTTAAGATGCCCAGGCTCCAGTAGAAATATCCCATGCAGCGCAGATATTTGGCGGAGGCATCCAGAACTCCGGAGGCATCTTTGCTTACGAAAATCATGGAAAGCGGACGTCCTGCAAAGATCAGGATCAGGCCGGCAAAGAGCCCGTAGCCGACTCCCACGGCAATGCCCTGGCGCAGCCCCTTATGGATTCGGTCAATTTTTCCGGCTCCGTAGTTCTGGCTGCAGAAAACGGAAACGGAAGTGGCAATGGCGTCAAATGGGCACATGGTAAACTGTTTTAATTTGGCCCCGGCTGTAAAAGCTGAGACATAATCACCGCCGAGTCCGTTGTTTGCGGACTGCATGACCATGCTTCCGATGGCAGTGATGGAAAACTGAAGTCCGGTCGGAAGTCCCATCTGAAGCAATTCCGTAATGGAATCACCGCGTACAACGCGGTTTTCTTTGGACAGCCATAAAACCTCCATCCGTCGGATGATCACGATGAGACACAGGATTCCGCTGATCGCCTGAGCGGCAATGGTTGCAAATGCAGCACCCGCGCATCCCCAGTCTGCAACGAGAATGAAAAACAGATCCAGGAAAATATTCAGGACAGCGGAGAATGCCAGAAACAGGAAAGGAGTCCGGCTGTCTCCGACTGCCCGCAGGATGCTGGAGAGGTAGTTGTACAGCAGGGTGAACGGAAGCCCCAGGAAAATGATCATCAGGTAGGAGTAGGCATTGGCATAGATATCACTTTGCACCGATAAAACCTGAAGGATCCACGGACAGAGGAGGGTGCAGAGTACGGTGATAATCACTGCGATGACTGCGGTAAGAACTGCACCGTTGAAGATGATATTTTTCATATGTTTCAGATCGCCGGCACCGAAATATTTGGCGACTGGAATGCCAAAGCCGGTACAGCTTCCCATACAGAAGCCGAGGACCAGAAACTGGACACTGGTGCTGGCACCGACGCTGGCAAGTGCCTGGGCTCCAAGGCTTTGACCAACAATGGCAGCATCAATGATGTTATAGGTCTGTTGGAGCAGGTTTCCTATCAGAAGCGGAAAAGCGAACTGCAGCATGACCTTCAGGGGATTGCCCTGCGTCATGGAATTTGACATAAATAAACCTTCTTTCCAAATTAAAAATAAACAGGATTATATTAGCACTGCAACGAAAAAACCGCAATCAGCAAATCACACTGGTTGCGGTTTTTCATCGGAGTGATCCGTTATTTATTTGGTTTCATTTTTTTTCAGTTCAGCCATCTTCATTGCGCGAACCTTAAGCGGCAGACCGAACAGGGTGATGAAGCCGTCTGCATCATGGTGATCATAAAGGTCGCCGGTGGTGAAGGATGCCAGGGACTCGCTGTATAAGGAGTACGGAGAGGTGGTACCGGCCTTGATGATGTTGCCCTTGTACAGTTTGAATTTGACTTCACCGGTTACATACTCCTGGGTGGAGGTTACGAATGCACGGATTGCATCGCACAGCGGGGTGAACCATTTGCCCTCGTAAACAACCTGCGCCAGCTTGTCGCCCATTTCTTTCTTGACTTCCATGGTAGCACGGTCAAGAACCAGCTCCTCTAACTGCTTGTGAGCCTCCATCAGGATGGTTCCGCCAGGGGTCTCGTAAACGCCGCGGGACTTCATGCCGACCACACGGTTCTCTACGATATCCACGATACCGATGCCGTGCTTACCGCCAAGGGTGTTTAACTTGCGGATGATATCAGCAACTTTCATCTTCTCGCCGTTTACGCTGGTCGGAACACCCTTTTCGAAGGTCATGGTAACATATTCACCCTCATCCGGTGCCTTCTCCGGGCTTACACCGAGAACTAAAAGATGATCGTAGTTTGGTTCATTTGCCGGATCCTCTAACTCCAGGCCCTCATGGCTGATGTGCCATAAGTTGCGGTCGCGGCTGTAGCTGCTGTCTGCCGCAAACGGAAGATCAATGCCGTGCTGCTTGCAGTACTCAATCTCGTCTTCGCGGGACTGCATGGTCCATACATCCGTCATACGCCACGGAGCGATGATCTTGATGTCTGGAGCCAGAGCCTTGATGCCCAGCTCAAAGCGGATCTGGTCGTTGCCCTTACCGGTAGCGCCGTGGCAGATAGCAACTGCTCCTTCTTTTCTTGCAATTTCAACGAGGCGCTTTGCGATGGCCGGACGAGCCATGGAAGTACCTAACAGATACTTGTTTTCATAGGTAGCGTTTGCCTGTACGCACGGAACAATGTAATTCTCAGCGAAATCATCTACCAGATCTTCAATGTATAATTTGGATGCGCCGGAGAGTTTTGCTCTCTCCTGTAAGCCATCCAGCTCACTGCCCTGGCCACAGTCGATGCAGCAGCATACAACATCGTAATCGAAATGCTCCTTTAACCACGGAATGATCGCGGTGGTATCCAGACCGCCGGAATATGCAAGAACTACTTTCTCTTTCATCTCAAAATCCTCCTTGAGTATTCTATAAAAATGGTTTTTCAAATTCACGTTGTCATGTGAGACTTCATAAATATACAATAGTTTTTTAGAATATGCAAGAGGAAATTGCATATTTTTCAAAAAAACATTGCATAATATGCAAATGCGATGTATAATTATAAAATCCCGCGAAGCTGTGGATAACATTTTGTACATGGATTCCTGAGGGTATTTGGAAAAAGTTTTTTCCTGTAATGGAAAAGTACTTATAATGAAAATTAATCGTTAATATTATGAAACACAGGGAGGTACAGCCATGATTAAGGCCGGAATTATCGGTGCGACCGGTTACGCTGGAGCGGAACTGGCCCGTTTGTTACTTCAGAGAGATGATGTGGAAATCGTATGGTACGGTTCCAGAAGTTATGTAGGTGAGGATTTTGCTTCTATATATAGAAACACGGCACACGCAGTAAATGAGCCGTGCAAGGATGATGACATGGCAAAACTGGCAGAAATCGCGGACGTCATCTTTACCGCAACGCCGCAGGGCTTTTGTGCATCCCAGGTGACGGAGGATATCTTATCTAAGACAAAGATCATCGACTTAAGCGCTGACTTCCGTATCAAAGATGTGGACGTTTATGAGAAATGGTACAAGATCAAACATGCAACCCCGCAGTTTATCGGTGAAGCCGTTTACGGACTGCCGGAGATTAACCGCGAAAAGATCAAGGGCGCGAGACTCATCGCGAACCCGGGCTGTTATCCGACCTGCTCCTTCTTGAGTACCTATCCGCTGGTGAAGGAAGGCATCATCGATCCGGATACCATCATCATTGATGCCAAATCCGGCACCTCCGGTGCAGGCAGAAGCGCAAAGGTTTCCAGCCTGTTCTGCGAGGTTAATGAGAGCATGAAGGCTTACGGCGTTGCCGGACACCGCCATACACCGGAAATCGAGGAGCAGTTATCCTACGCGGCAGGAAAGCCGGTTACCATCAGCTTTACTCCGCATCTTGTCCCGATGAACCGCGGCATCTTGGTAACCGCGTACGCGTCCCTGGTAAAGGATGCGACCACGGAGGAAGTAAAGGCCATCTACGATAAATACTATCAGAATGAATATTTTGTCCGCGTTCTGGAGCCGGGACTTCCGCCGGAAACCCGCTGGGTAGAGGGCAGCAATTTCGCAGATGTATCCTTTAAGCTGGATCCGCGCACCAAACGCGTAGTCATGATGGGGGCGATCGATAATATGGTAAAAGGAGCAGCCGGACAGGCTATGCAGAACATGAACCTGCTGTTCGGACTGCCTGAGAATACAGGACTGAAGCAGGTGCCGGTATTCCCGTAGAGAGAAAGAAAGGAAGCAGCACATGGCAGGAACCATGAGTATTAATGTCCGTGAGATGACTCCGGATGATTATGATAAGGTATATGAGCTCTGGATGAGCATTCAGGGTTTTGGAATCCGTTCCATCGATGATTCCAGGGAAGGCGTGCAGCGCTTCTTAAAGCGCAATCCCACCACCAGCGTGGTAGCGGAGCAGAATGGCCGCATTGTAGGAGCCATCCTGTGCGGACATGACGGACGGACCGGATTTTTCTATCATGTGTGTGTGGCATCCGATTACCGTCAGCATGGCGTGGGACACCGCATGGTGCACTTTGCCATGAAGGCGCTCCAGGCTGAGGGCATCAACAAGGTGAGCCTCATTGCTTTTAAGTCCAATGAAGTCGGAAATGAGTTCTGGCATAATGTTGGATGGGTCGAACGAAGCGATGTAAACTATTATGATTTTGTCCTGAATGAGGAAAACATTACCAATTTTATTAAATAAAGAGGAAGACAGTATGTATACAGTAATCGAAGGCGGCGTGACCGCAGCAGCAGGATTTGAAACCGCATCTACGGCAGCAGGGATCAAATATAAAAACAGAAAAGACATGGCAATGATCTACAGTGAGAAGCCGTGTAGGGCAGCCGGTACCTTTACCACCAACATCGTAAAGGCAGCGCCGGTGAAATGGGACCAGAAGATTGTAAAAGAGTCTGAGTACGCACAGGCTGTTGTCATCAACGCCGGCATTGCAAATGCATGTACCGGCGCTGAGGGTATGGGCTACTGCGCAGAGACTGCACAGGCGGCTTCCGCGGCACTGAATGTTCCGGAGAGCGCAGTCCTGGTGGCATCCACCGGTGTTATCGGCATGCAGCTTCCGATGGATAAATTAAAAGCAGGCATCGAAGCTATGGCTCCGGAGCTTTCCGGCACCATCGAGAGTGGCACGGAAGCAGCCAAGTCCATTATGACCACCGATACCAAAAAGAAAGAGGTGGCTGTTCAGTTTGAGATCGGCGGCAAGACCGTAACCGTAGGCGGCATGTGCAAGGGCTCTGGCATGATCCATCCGAATATGTGCACCATGCTTTCCTTTGTCACCACCGACATAGCTATCTCCAAGGAGCTTCTGCAGGAAGCCCTGAGCGCAGATGTAAAGGATACCTACAACATGATCTCTGTGGATGGGGATACCTCCACCAACGATACCTGCCTGCTTCTGGCAAACGGCATGGCCGGAAACGCAGAGATCACCGAGAAGAACGCAGATTACGAGGAGTTCTGCAAGGCATTAAACTATGTTAATGAGACCCTGGCGAAGAAGATGGCAGGAGACGGCGAGGGCTGTACTGCTTTGTTTGAGGTAAAGGTCATCGGTGCAGAGAGCAAGGAGCAGGCTGTGACCCTTTCCAAGTCCATTATCACCTCCAGCCTGACCAAAGCAGCAATCTTCGGACACGATGCAAACTGGGGACGTATCCTCTGTGCCATGGGTTACTCCGGAGCACAGTTCGACCCGGAGAAGGTAGACCTGTTCTTTGAGAGCGCGGCAGGCAGCATGCAGATCATCAAGGATGGTGTGGCACTGGATTACAGTGAGGAGGAGGCAACGAAGATCCTCTCCGAGCCGGAGGTAACCGCCATTGCTGATGTGAAGATGGGCGATGCGTCCGCAACCGCATGGGGCTGCGATCTGACCTTTGATTACGTAAAGATTAATGCAGATTACCGTTCCTGATTACGGCAGATTCTGGCAGACAGGAACGAAACATACAGAGCAAGGTACGGACTGCGTCTGATTTTGCACAGCCCGGGGAGAGGAGACGATTATGAACAGTTCTGAGATTACAGAGTTACAGAAGGCGGAGGTCCTGATCGAGGCGCTTCCTTATATCCAGCGTTTTAACCGCAAGATCATTGTGGTCAAATACGGCGGCAGCGCCATGGTGGATGAGCATTTAAAACACCAGGTTATCCAGGATGTGGTACTGCTTAAGCTGGTTGGGTTCAAACCGATCATCGTGCATGGCGGAGGCAAGGAGATCAGTCGCTGGGTCAATAAAATAGGTATGGAGCCGCATTTTGTGAACGGCCTGCGCGTGACCGATGAGCCGACCATGGAGATTGCCGAGATGGTCCTGAACAAGGTCAATAAGAGCCTGGTACAGCTGGTCAATGAGCTGGGAGTAAAGGCTGTCGGCATCAGCGGCAAGGACGGCATGCTGCTGCGCTGTGAAAAAAAACTTTCCAAGGGCGAGGATATCGGCTTTGTAGGCGAGATTACCAAGGTGGATCCGCAGATCATTTATGATTTATTAGAGAAGGATTTTCTTCCGATCATCTGTCCGATCGGCTCTGATGAGCATTATGCAAGCTACAACATCAATGCGGACGATGCAGCCTGTGCCATTGCCCGTGCTGTCAATGCAGAGAAGCTGGCATTCCTCACAGATGTTGAGGGGGTTTACCGTGATTTTGAGGATAAGAGTTCCTTAATTTCCGAGATGACCGTAAAAGAGGCACAGAATTTTGTAAACAGCGGAAGCCTGGGCGGCGGCATGCTGCCGAAGCTGCAGAACTGCATCGACGCGATTGAAAATGGCGTATCCCGTGTCCATATTCTGGACGGACGCATTGCGCATTGCCTGCTTCTGGAGATCTTTACCAACCGTGGTATCGGTACTGCCATCTATAAGGATGGAGACGCGCGGTATTTCCACGAGGATGCAAAATAGAACCGGAGGCTGCGCAATGCAGCCGGAACAGGACAGCAATTTTGAATGGCGCATGAATGCCTGAAAAGAGGAGAAACAAATGGAAAAGCAGCAGTACATTGACCGTGCAGAGCACGCATTATATAAAGTTTACAATCGTTTTCCGGTGGTGTTTGACCACGGCGAGGGCGTAAAGCTGTATGATACAGACGGACAGGAATACCTGGATTTTGGTGCAGGTATTGCCGTGATGGGACTGGGCTACAGCTGTGACAAAGTGAAAAACGCAGTGAAGGAGCAGATGGAGAAGCTTCCGCACATCTCCAACCTGTTTTACAATGAGCCGGCCATTGCAGCAGGTGAGAAGCTTTTGGCGGTATCCCGGATGGAAAAGGTGTTCTTTACCAACAGCGGTACCGAAGCCATTGAGGGCGCGTTGAAGATCGCAAAGCGCTATGCCTACAATAAGGGCATGGCACCGGATTATGAGATCATTGCCATGAAGCATTCCTTTCACGGAAGAAGCCTGGGAGCCCTTTCCGTAACCGGAAATGACCACTATCAGGAGCCCTTTGCCCCGCTGATCCCGAATATCAGATTTGCGGAGTTTAACAATCTGGACAGTGTGAAAGCATTATTTTCCGATAAGACCTGCGCGGTCATCATGGAGACCATCCAGGGTGAGGGAGGTATTTATCCGGCAACCGAAGAGTTTATCAAAGGTGTACGTGCTCTCTGTGATGAGCATGATGCGCTTCTGATGCTGGATGAGATCCAGTGCGGCATGGGAAGAAGCGGTGCGATGTTCGCATGGCAGGACTACGGAGTGAAGCCGGATGTCATGACGACTGCAAAGGCTCTTGGCAATGGAACTCCGATCGGAGCTTTTCTGGCATGCGGCAAAGCGGCAACCGCCATGGTGCCGGGGGACCATGGCACGACCTACGGCGGGAACCCGCTGGTATGTGCGGCAGCCAATGCGGTACTGGATGTGTTCAAAGAGAAGAACATTGTCGGTCATGTGCAGGAGATCGGAGCTTATCTCTGGGAAAAGCTGGAAGAAATCGTGGCAGAGTATGACTGTGTCATCGCACACCGGGGAAAAGGTCTGATCCAGGGACTGGAATTTAATACCGTGGTCGGTCCGGTTGTCAGCAACGCACTGATGGAGCAGCATCTGGTACTCATCAGCGCCGGAGCAAACATCATCCGTTTCGTTCCTCCGCTTGTCATTGAGAAGGCAGATGTGGATGAGATGGTTGTGAGACTGAAGGCAGCGATCAAAGCGACAGTGAAATAGAAAATCAGAAACGAGGGATCGGAGTTTACGATCAGGGAACCAGTATTTTCGGGATAATACATGTGTGATAGACCGGTAATACTGGTTTTTTTCTGTTCATAGGCCAGAAAAGGATATCAGAAATCTGGAGTGGCTTTACCAATGTAAATTGACAGGGTGGTGTGATTACATATATAATTCAGACAGAGCACATAAGAGAAAAAGGGGGAGATTATTTTGAAGATTGCGGCGTTTGAAGTGCGTCCGGACGAAAAGGCATCTTTTGCCCGTTGGGCCAGGGAATATCATGCAGAGATTGCAGAATACAGCGAAGTTCCGTCTCTGGCGAATACGGATCTGGTGTACGGCTGTGAGGGAGTTACCATACTGGGGCAGGGAAAAATTGACCGGGAGCTTTTGACAGAATATAAAAAACTTGGCGTGAAATGTATTTCCACCAGGACCATCGGCAGTGACCATATCGACCTGAATGCAGCAAAGGAGCTTGGCTTTCATGTCTGCAACGCAAATTATGCTCCGGATGGCGTGGCAGATTTTACCATCATGATGATACTCATGTGTCTGCGTCAGTATAAGCAGGCATTCTGGCGTGGCTATGTCAATGATTTTTCCCTGGCAGGACTGCAGGGCAGAAATCTGTGTGCCATGACGGTAGGCGTTATGGGGACCGGCCGCATTGGACAGCAGGTCATCCGTGATTTAAGGGGCTTTGGCTGCCGCATTCTGGCATACGATGTTTATCAGAATGCGGAGGTGGCAGAGATGGCGGAGTATGTCGATCTGGACACGCTGTATCGGGAGAGTGATATCATCACGCTTCATATGCCGCTGCTTCCGACCACCCACCATGTGATCAACCATGAGAGCATTGCAAAAATGAAAAAAGGAGTGATCCTGGTGAATTGTGCCCGCGGAGGCCTGACCGATACCGAGGCATTGATCGATGGCATTGAATCTATGCAGATCGGCGCTCTGGGTATGGATACTGCGGAGGGCGAGGAAGGCATCATCCACTGTGACCGCAGAAGCGACATCATTGCAAACCGAAACTGGTTCTATCTTCATCAGTTCCGCAACGTCATCATGACCCAGCATATGGCATTCTATACTGAGCAGGCAGTAGACAGTATGGTACAGTGCGGCATTGAGGGAATTGTGAAAATGACAGAAGAGGGAGCGTATCCCACTATGCTGGCTTAATCGTCCATGCGATTGAAAGACAGAATAACTGATGGAGGATACCCATGGTTTACAATATGGATTTTCTGATTGCGGCAATGGTAATATTGCTGCT
Organism: Ventrimonas sp.; assembly: GCF_048380235.1. Lineage (NCBI taxonomy): Bacteria > Bacillati > Bacillota > Clostridia > Lachnospirales > Lachnospiraceae > Ventrimonas > Ventrimonas sp. The sequence goes on from NZ_DBFCCJ010000076.1 coordinate 9,497, forward strand.
GATCCTGTGGGATTTTCTTGGGCAGAAAAGAGCAGATGATCTGAATAATCAGATATTTCTTTTCTTTGCAGTCCTTGGAATTCTGGATGTGGCAGCGGAACTGCTCAGCAATTATTATATTTCGTCGGGAGGTGGAGATTTCGGTCTGGCAGCGATGCTGACGACAACGGTCTTTTATCTGTTCCAGGCCCTGCTTCCCTTTACCCTGATCTGCTACATTGTGACGCTGCATGACAATAAGATGATTTCTGCAAAAAAAATGCTGCTGCCTGCTTTGCCCACATTTTTTCTGATCGGTCTTGTACTGCTCAACCCGTTTACGGAAAAGCTGTTTTATTTTGATCTGACAGAAGGATATGTGGAAGGCTCCTGGTATAAGCTGATGTATTACAGCGCCATCGGTCATATGGCAGCAGCCTTTATCCTCATCATTTCATGGAGCAGGAGGATGGGATACCGGAAGACCATGGTGCTCCTGGAAATTCTTGTGATAAGTGGAAGCGGTGTGGTGATCCAGTTTCTGGACCACTCACTGCTGATGACAGGATTCGGCTTAAGCCTTGGTATTCTCGCCCTGTTTATCACGATCAATAACCCAAATGTGAACACGGACAGTCTGACCGGTGTATACAATCATCTCTATCTGACCAGAAAATGCAAGGAACTGATCGCAACCGGAAAATCGTTTCATGTCATTACCGTATATCTTTACCAGTTAAAGCATATCAACAAGATCATCGGGATCCAGGGAGGCGACCGCTCGCTGCAGCTGATGGCGAACATGCTCGGTGAATTATGCGGGAAGAAGGCTTACCGCATTACCGGAAAGAGGTTTCTGGTGGTGGCCGGTTCCATGAAGGAGTATGAGTATTTTCTTACAAACCTGGAGCAGATGTTTGGTGCAGAGACGTCCATGAATGTGGACAGAAGAAAAATCAGCATGCCTGTGATCCTCAGTGGTATTACAGAGGCACAGAAACTCGGAGATTGCGGACTGATCCTGGAGTACGCAGAGTATCTGGAATCCCTGGCGGCCCAGAGCGGCCTCACTGAGGTGATCCAGAATGACAGGAAAAACCTGGATGGATTTTTATACCAGAAAAAGGTGGAGCAGTATCTTCACACAGCCATTTCGGAGGATAGATTTGAACTGTATTATCAGCCGGTTTATTCCATTGCGGAAAAAAGGTTTATCACGCTGGAGGCCCTGAGCCGCCTGTATCATCCGGAGCTTGGCTGGATCGCGCCGGATGTCTTTATCCAGATTGCGGAAAAGAATCATATGATCGAACAGATCACCGATCTGCAGTTCAGGCGCATCTGCAGGTTCATGAAGGAAAACTGCGCAGCACTCAGCAGGCTTTGGAATGTTAAGATGAATCTGTCTTCCCTGGATTTGATGAGGAGCGACTGCAGCAGTCATTTTATCCGTATTATGGATGAGTATGGAATCCCGCATGACTGGATCCAGTTTGAGATCACGGAAACCGTTGCGACAGAATATAACGGAAGCCTGAAAAAGGTTGCAGATGACTTTACGGCAGCCGGGATCCGTCTTTGCCTGGATGATTTCGGCTCCGGCTATGCGAACCTGAATACGGTTATGCGGCTTCCGTTCTCCTCGATCAAGCTTGACCGTTCTCTTCTTTTTGATATCTGCAGTGATGAAAAGCGGGCTCTGTTTTATCAGAGCGTGGTGGAAACCTTCCGGAGAATGAATTACAGGATTGTGGCAGAGGGCGTAGAAACGGAAGCGGAAATGAGACTGCTGAGCAGCTGGAATGTGGATATGATCCAGGGCTACTACTTCTCAAAACCGCTTCCGCAGAAAGAACTTCTGGAATTGTTAAAACAGAGTTATACTTAAGAATATTTGTTATTCTTTGAGTGCAGCAGCGGCTTCGCTCTGGATCTCGTCAGAAAGAATGGAGGTGCAGTGCGGGCAGCGGGTTGCTGTGATGGCAATCTTTGTTTTGCAGTACGGACATTCTTTTTCGGTCGGCTTTGCAGGCGGAGCCGGTTTCTTGTACAGCTTGTTTAACTGGCGGATGACAAGGAACACAACAAAGGCCATGATCAGGAAATTGATCAGCTGGGTGACGAACAGGCCGTAAGCGACAACGGAGGTCTGCTCCTTTGCGGCCTCCAGGGTTGCGTAGTGCTCGCCGTTTAAGGCAAAGAACATGTTGCTGAAGTCAATCTTTCCGGTGATCAGGCTTAGTGCCGGCATGACAACATTTTCAACCAGAGAGGTGATCAGGCTGTTGAACGCGCCGCCGATGATGACAGCGACTGCCATGTCGATCATGTTGCCTTTCAACGCGAAAGCCTTGAATTCTTCCAGAATCTTTTTCATAGGTACCCCCCCTTACGTTATTGATTAAAAACAGTATAGGATTTGCGGCAGAAAATGTCAAGATTGAGGAAACCTGGTTTCATATCTGCTTGACTCATATATGAAAATAATACTACAATAAGAGCAATGCTGTAAGGAGGAGAACGATGTGAAAACAAACACAGATTTATTTGAGAAGGCCCCGGTACCAAAAGCCGTGGCGACAATGGCAGTTCCGACGATGATTTCCATGCTTGTGGTGGTTATCTATAATATGGCGGATACTTTTTTTATCGGCCAGACAAAAGATCCGCTGCAGGTAGCTGCCGTTTCGCTGGCAACACCGGTATTTATGATTTTTATGGCCCTGGGCCATTTATTCGGAATTGGCGGCAGCTCCGCTATTTCAAGAGCACTGGGAGAACGAAGAAAAGACCGCGCCTGGCATATCAGTTCCTTCTGCTGTTATGGATCACTGGGACTTGGTGTCATGGTAGCCGTGATTTCCGTGCTTGGCATGGAACAGATCCTTCATCTGATCGGCGCCAGTGAGAATACCATAGGCTTTGCAAGACAGTATCTGACGATCATTTCCATCGGCGCGCCAACGATCATGTTTTCGACTGCGTTTGCGAATATTCTGCGCGGAGAGGGAGCATCCAGGGAATCCATGGTCGGAAACCTGCTGGGAACCATTGTGAATATCATTCTGGATCCGGTTATGATCCTTGGTCTTGGCTGGGGAGTGTCCGGAGCGGCACTTGCGACTATCATAGGAAATATTGCTGCCTGTTTCTTTTATATTTCCTATTATGTACGCGGAAAATCCATGCTGTCTATTCATGTGAAGGATTTCAGGATGGGAGAGGGAATCGCGGCTTCGGTAGCAGCGATCGGTATTCCGGCTTCCCTGAATAATATTCTGATGAGCTTTGCGAACATTATCCTGAATCAGGCCCTGGTTGGCTATGGAGACACACCGGTGGCGGCAATGGGTGTGGCGCTGAAATCCAATATGCTGGTGGTTCTGCTGCAGATTGGGCTTTGCGTGGGAATCCAGCCGTTGATCGGTTACAATTACGGTTCCGGCAATAAAAAACGCCTGATGCAGGTATTCAAATTTACCGGCGTGGTCTCTGTGATCATGGGAATGCTGCTGACTCTGTTTATGATCATTGCCAGAAAAACCATGATCCAGGTTTTCATCAATGACGCAGAGGTAGTTTCATACGGCATCCGCATGGTGGTTGCCCTGCAGCTTTCCGCACCGTTTATCGGGATCCTGTTTCTGTGTATTAATACGATCCAGGGTATGGGAAAGGCACTTCCTTCCCTAGTCCTTACCGTCTGTCGTCAGGGACTGATTTTTATTCCGCTGATCTTTATCCTGAATGCAATGCTTGGTCTGGATGGAGTGATCTATGCCCAGCCGGCAGCGGACTATCTGTCAATTCTGGTGGGCATCATGATCTGCATGCATTTATTCCGCTCTATGGAACACCGGGAACGTGAAAATTAAACAGGAAATTTTGAAAAAAGACTGGCCTTTGAGACCGGCCTTTTTTCATTTTATAGAAAGACAGAAGCAAAAAAGATATGATCTTGATAGTGAAATTCCGTCACGCCATGATAGCGCTGCGCAATGGAGCGGACCGAAGCGGTTCCGGTGCCGAAGCCTTCATGCTTGCTTGAGCGGAAACGGCCGTTTTCTTCCATGGGGGCGCGGCAGCAGGTATTGTCTACAGCCAGTGCAATATGCCCGCCTTCTTCCCGGGCACGAATGCGGATAAAAGGTGCGGTATCGGTACATTCCCTGCAGGCATCCAGTGCATTTTCCAGCAGATTTCCGAGAATGGAGCATAGCTCCGCTTCATTGATGGAAAGTTGCTTTGGCAGTTCAAGCCGGACGGAAAAGTCAATTCCGGCTTTGCGGGCTTCTTCCGCATAATAGCAGACAATGGTATTGACTGCATAATTTTCACACCAGGTCCGGGCAACATCCGGAGGCAATGTCATGCGGTACTGGCTGATATACGATTTCAGGTCTTCTGTTTTCCCGCTGCCCAGATAATGGTCGATCACATTTAAATGCTGGCGCAGGTCATGCCGTGCCTGCCGCACGGTCTCCATATGCCTGGAAAGCTGCTGATACTGTGTATGCTGGATAGCCAGAAGTGTTTCCTGCTGGTCAGCCCGTTCCCTGAGCATTGCCTGCTGCCGGATGATATCAAATGCTTCCAGAAGAATGGAATAGACCATGAACGTCATGACAAGCAGCCATATTCTTGTCAGAATAAAGCGTGGGGTGCGGACCACGTCAATGCTTAAGTCAAAATTGTAAACGCAGATAATAAAAGTACCTGAAAATGGGAGCAGCCAGGCTTTGTGCCAGAATGCCGGGCTCTCCACCTCAAAAATACGTTCCCTTGCATTTTCCATGAATCGGAGTCCGGGAGGAAGCGTGATCAGCAGAAATACAGAGGTAATCAGCATACTTTCATTGTGAAGCGAATAAAACGTGAGATCTGAACCGGAAAAAAACCAGCTTTCCAGGAAAAAACAGATTCCGCGCAGTGTAACTATATAATTGAAAATGAAAAAACACAGGAAAAGCAGTTTCCACGGATTGGCCTTTACGCATAGAAAGTAGAGACTTAGGCATACTATGGCAAAGAGGACATCTGTCATCCGGGTGGGTTTTGCGTGCTCAACCAGATATAAGTAACAGGATGACTGAAACAGCTGTCCGAGGAAAATCAGAAAAGTAATATTTTTCAAAGGAAAACGCAGCTGGTTGCGGAATGGAAACAGCGCCAGTATAAAAAAAGGGATGGAGTACAGCGTTTCACAGAGAAATGCTTTTCCGAATACAGGCCAGTTCATAAAGTTCCTCCTTTCCGCAGACAATCAAACAGATATGCGGCAAAAGCTTCTTTGGTTTCCCGTTTTTTTCGGCGGCTGCAGAAGATGCATGCACCGTTTTTCAGGTGAATGGTGCCATCCTCATGAAAGTCAGCAACCTGTGAAAAATTGAGAAGAAGTCCTCGCCCGCTCATATAGAAGCGTCCGCTTTTGGGAAGCAGGGACAAAAGCTCTGTGAATGACAGGCGTGCAGCGATATCTTCTTTTGACGTATGGATGAGCAGACGGTGATTCCGTGTCTCTGCATACAGAAAATCGTCCAGAAAAATCCGTTTCGCTGAGGCCTGCCCCTGACCGAGGGATTCCTGGATCTCGATATAAGCCGGCTCGGCAAGAAATGTGCGGATTTCATCAAGACACCAGGACAGGGAGGCCGCGTCGACAGGTTTCAGCAGGTAATCAAGCGGGTGGACACGGTAACCCTCCAGGGAGTAATCACGTTCCGAGGTGATAAAAATAAGAGGAATCCGTTTTGCGAAGCTGCGCAGCTTTTCAGCAGTTTCTATGCCGTTTAAACCGGTCCTGTCCAGCATGATATCCATAAAAACAGCATGATAAAGGCCGGGGCGGAAGTGTGCCAGAAAGTCTTCTCCGTTTTCAAAGCAGTCAAAATCCGCTGTTTCATGATATTTCTCTAAATTCTCCTGGATCAGCCGGATCAGATGTTTCTGATCCATGACCAGGTCTTCTACAATTGCAAAATGCATCAAAGCAGAATCCTCCTCTGTGATCTGTAAATACGGAAAAGGTCAATGACCAATTTGGTCGAGGATTGACCGTTAACGTCGATGTGGTTTTCAGAAGTGTTCCAATTTAGTATGATTATAATACAAAATCCTCCAAAGAAAAAGTTAATGATATGACAATGAATGACATAAAAAACAGCGGAGGAGCGAAATAACCCAAAAGGCAGGTGGAGTGATGGTAAGGGTAGTGATATATGGAGAACGTTCGGAAGAGACAGAAGGACTGGAAGTGATGCTGCGTACGATCTTAACGGAAAAGCAACAATGGCCGGTCATCCACACCTATATCGGTGATCTGGAAAGCTATCTGCATTTTGTCCGGGGGAATCCATATCTGATCATGCTGGTTTGTGCAATGGGAGAAAAAGGAGCACAGATTGTTCGGAAAATCCGGGCTAATAACCCTTCTGCTGCGCTGATCTGGCTGTCAGATAAAGAAAATATACTGGAGTTCTGGAAGCTTCATGCAAATGCATTTGGAATCTTTCCGCCAGGGAAGGAGCAGCTGGAGGAATGCCTGACAGACTGCCTTTCGAATTTTTTCACCAAAAACCTAACCTTTAGTTAATGGTTATCCCGCAGGATCCACCGTACAATAACAGTACGGTGGATTTTTTATATGATAGGAAATTGCGTCCTATCATACAAAAACGCTCCGCGAGGATGCGCACTCGGCGCAAAGGTAGATGGTTGCCGAAGCAACCGCGCCTCGGCGCGAGAATGTACCAAGGCACATTCTTTTTTATTAAACCAGCTTAGTGAATTAGGGAGGGATGACACATGAAGAAAAAAATGACGTATGTTCTGGCGGGAATGCTATTGACGGTCAGTCTGGTGTGCATGGCCTGCGGCAGTACACAGGAGACAACTGCATTACCGGATGATGCGGATGAAAGTCTCCAGGATGATGGAGATGAGAATCTGCAGAATGATCCGAACGACGGCCTGGGCGGAGATCTGAATGAGGACACAGTGAATGATTTCAGCGGCTTTGAGGGTATCTGGCTGGGAGAAGCGGACAACGACTACGATTATATGGAGTTTGACGGCGAGGGCAACTGGACGCTTTACCTTAGCGGAGAGGTCATGGATGAAGGGTATCTTCGTTATGAGCCGGAATGGGAGGCCATTTATGCCTACAGCAACCGGGATGACTCCGGCAGCCGGATCGCTATGGAAGAGGGGCAGCTTTACAGCGCAGCATATGGTTACTTTAACCCGGGCGAGGGGATGGAGTATCTCTGGTATCAAGATGGAGGACAGCTTACGGAAGATGATGAGCCGGTTTCCTATGTGGAGAACGGATCGGGTGGAAGTGGAAATCAGAACGCACATCCGGATTCCTACTGGAGCTGGGACTCAGACCTTTGTCAGCGGAATGTCTCTGAATTTGAGGGTGTCTGGTATTACGACGGCGACCTCTCGGCGGAGATGTATGTCGTGATCGATGGCAATGGAAACTGGAGTTATTACCAGCGCGCTCCGGGTGCTGAGGCTGCAGAAATGGATCATGGCATCTTCACATACTCCACGGATGAAACAAGTACCTATTATGCGGATTCTACCGTATATGATGGCGTGTCCTACAAGGTATTCGACTTTGACAGCGATATGCTCATATGGGGAGATGAAGGTGCTTATTACCGGATGGAGTGATGAATGAGAGGGGGGATTATGATGTACCGACAGACAAAGAGGATTTTCCTTACTGTGCCGGTGGTGATCGGTCTTGGTCTTGCGGCCTGTGGCGCTTCCGGTGACGTGGCGGGCGATGACTGGCGGACCAGCGGCGTTGTGGCCGGAAGCGGAACCATTACCCACGACGGAAAAAGCGTGGATGTGCTGGTTACCGTGAGTGAGACCAGCGCGGCGTTTTATTGGGACGAACCGGAGCAGGTGCTCTATGACAGTGTCTTGTTTCCCATGCATATTCCGGATGCGGAGCAGACTTTTAACGCAATCTCGTTTGATGATATGGATGGTGATGGGGAAAGTGATGTTCTGGTCAGTTTCATTGATGAATACGGAGACAATACGGAGTTGATCTGGATCTGGGATCCGGTGGAGCGTTATGTGTTCCGGGAAGATCTTTCTACCATTGCCATCGGTGAAAGTGACCAGGATACCGGTGGGGAAATAGATCCTGTCATGAATCTGGCAGACTATGTTGGACTCTGGGAATATCAGGGCGAGAACCGCTGGCTGCGCATTCACGAGGATTCTACATGGGAATTTGTAAATGACCAGGATGATGTGATTGAATCCGGTGTGCTTGTGGTGGAAGAAAACGGTGTGACGCTTCACTTTGATGGAAGCGGTGATACTCTGCAGCTTGAGCTTACGGTCAGCGGCGATCTGATGGACCTTACCAATGGAGGAAGTCTGTTTCCGGTAGAAGTAATCCAGTCCAGCGTACCGTATTTTACCAGAAATGGCCTGGAAATGAATGCGGAAGTGGAGCTTGGCACGTTTCTGCTGACGAATGGCGCAAGCAGCTATTCCGGGGAAGGCAATGGCTACCGTCGGAGTGACTGCTATTGGGAGATCACAAAAAAGGCAGACGATATCCATGATGGCATCCGTGATCTGCACTTTGACGCGATCTGCTATATCCCGGAAAGCGCAATTTCAACTGCTGCGAACGGAACGGTCGTTGTGTCCAGCGAACTGTACGATGCCTATACGGGCATGTGGCTGACAGCGGGCTCCACATTTAACAACAGCAGCCGCGGCGACAACTATTATCTTCATACCGTCAGCTGGAGAGGAAACAGCTATCTGATCGAATTTACCTATTCCACAGACTGGGATTTCCAGGTAGGTGACTGGGGGGCGGTCCTGACTAAAAGCTATTCGGTCTATCTGCCGGCCGATTACGATGGCCTTGTGTTTGCAGCCCAGGCGGAACCGGATACTTATGAGAAAAGTGCCAGAAAGATGCAGCTGGACAGCATTTCTCCGGAGGCATGTGTCCTGGATCTTGACACATTAGACCCCTACAGCAGTCTGTATTTCAGCCTTTGTGACTGAGAGAGGGCAGACCTATGCACATAGAGAGATGATGATATAGATAAATATCTATAATAGATATAGAAAAGGATATGCTTCTTGCCGGAGGCTCAGAGCATATCCAGAAAAGCACTGACTACTTTTGGCATGTACCGGTTTCGTTTGTAATAGAAATTCACTTCCCGGAACGCATCCTGATGGCTCAGCTTATAGTATACCAGATGCTCCTCGTCCGGCACATGGCGGATCAGGGTGTCGGAACTGAAGGAAATGCCCATGCCCTGGCGGGAAAGGTTATAAGCTGTGATCTGCTGATCCAGCTCCAGACGCACCTTTGGAAGGAAGTGGGCATTGTGGAAGATTCGGTCAGCGCGTTCCCTTGTGTCGTTTCCGCCTTTTAACAGCAGAAAATTTTCATCCTGGAAATGTTCCAGGGAAACCGGAGGGATGCGGGAGTTTAAATGACGTTCTTCCCGGATGTCAGAGGCAGTCAGTGCATAGTTTTTCATGGTCTCATTCACTGCAAAGCGGGCAGGAACCGTGAGAAGCAGATGTTCTTCACAGAAGAAGCGTTTGCTGTAAACAGCCGGATCCATGCTGCGGTTATCGATCAGAAAATCCAGGGAGCCTGAGAAGAGCCGCTCGGTCAGTTCCGAGGTGGTGGCTTCCATCAGATTCAGGTGAACCTGGGGGTATTGTTCATTAAAGCGGGAGATCAGGGGCGGCAGAACATAGGAGGTAAACAGGTTCGTGCCGCCAATGGAAAGGGATCCGCTTTTTAACTCCCGCATATCGTTGATATAATTCTGAAATCCGTTCTCTACGTCCATAATGATCTCAATGGAGCGGATATATTCCTTTCCCAGATCGGTCAGCTGGATGGGATTGGAGCTGCGGTCAAAGATGGGGAAGCCAATCTGGGCTTCCTCTTTTTTTACTGCGGCACTCAAAGATGGCTGGCTGATAAACAGGTTGCGGGCGGCTTTGGAAAAGCTCATTTCTTTGTAGACTTCGTAAACATATCGCATTCCCTGAAACATCGCATCCTCCTAATATAGATTATAGTCTATAAAATGTATGATTTTATAAGTATTTGAAAATAGTTTAGTGCTAAATTATACTAAAGTCAAGAACTGTTACGAACAAACAATATCTTCCTGCGAAAATGCGGGACCGAGGCAGCAGATGAATCGCTGGATGTGGAAGCGTGCCTGGCTGCAGGAATATGGATGGATACAGGGGAGGAAAACGAAGATGAAGGAAGATGGAAAGAAATATCGTCTGGAGCATGATTCCATCGGGGAAAAAGAAGTGCCGGAGGATGCTTATTACGGAGTGCAGACTCTTCGGGCTTATGAAAACTTTAATATTACCGGACTGAAAATGCATCCGGAACTGATCAACAGTGTGGCGCAGATCAAGAAGGCAGCAGCCATCACCAACTTTGAAGTGGGTGAACTGGATAAGAAAAGAGCGGCAGCTATCACCCAGGCCTGCGATGAGATCATTGCAGGAAAGCTGCATGACCAGTTTATTGTAGATCCGATTCAGGGTGGCGCGGGAACTTCCTTAAATATGAACGCAAATGAGGTCATTGCAAATCGGGCTATTGAAATTCTTGGCGGACAGAAGGGGGATTACAAGCTGGTGAATCCGAATGACCACGTTAACTTTGGCCAGTCCACCAATGATGTATTTCCGTCCTGCGGAAAGATGGCAGCGTTGAAGCTTTTGGGGAATGCCCAGGAGCAGTTAAAACGACTGGAAGAGGCGCTGATGGCAAAGGCACAGGAGTTTGATTCTGTCATTAAGATGGGACGTACCCAGCTGCAGGATGCCGTGCCGATCCGCCTGGGACAGGAGTTCCACGCCTATGCATCGGCCATCCGCCGCGATATCCGCCGTTTTGACAACGCCAAGGAAGAAATCCGCTGCCTGAATCTGGGCGGTACCGCTATCGGAACCGGACTGAACGCAGATGTACAGTATTTTCACCGGGTAGTAAAAAATATGTCTACGCTGACCGGAGAGGAGCTGGTGCAGTCTTATGACATGATCGATGCAACACAAAATCTGGACAGTTATGCTTCCGTCTCAGGTATTGTGAAAAACTGTGCTGTGAATCTATCAAAAATGTCCAATGACCTGCGGCTGATGTCTTCCGGACCGAGAACCGGTTTTGGTGAGATCAACCTTCCGGCAAGACAGAACGGTTCCTCCATCATGCCGGGCAAGATCAATCCGGTCATCCCGGAGGTTGTGAATCAGGTTGCTTTCAACATCATTGGCAACGATGTGACCATCACCATGGCAGCCGAGGCCGGACAGCTGGAGCTGAATGCCTTTGAACCGATCATCTTCTACAATCTGTTTGAGTCTATCGAAACACTGACTTATGCGGTGAAAACCTTGGTAGATAATTGTATCACAGGCATTACCGCAAACAAAGAGCACTGCCGCAGCCAGGTGGAGAACAGCATCGGTGTCATCACTGCGATCTGCCCGTATGTAGGTTATGAGACCGCGGCAAATATTGCAAAAGAAGCGCTTCGTACCGGACGCCAGGTCAGAGACCTGATTCTGGAGAAAGGCCTGATGGATGAAGAACAGTTGAATACTGTTCTGGACCCGTACACCATGACTGAGCCGGGAATCCTCGGAAAAGATCCGATGGAACAGCTGCGCGGCTAAAGAGAAAAAAGAAGAACGCCAGTCCCTTCAGCAGGACTGGCGTTCTTCTTTGTCCTGTGTTATAATCGGGAACGAGCGCAAGAGAGCCGGAAACGTGCTTGCACGGTTACGGCGAACGGCGAGGAAAACAAGTTGTGGAAGGATGATTCTCTGATGATAGAAAAAGAATTAATGGGTCTTTGGATGAATACGCTGGCTTCGAAATCACCCATACCGGGCGGCGGCGGCGCTTCGGCCATCGGCGGTGCCCTGGCGGCAGCTTTGGGACAGATGGTTGCGAACTTAACAGTGGGAAAGAAAAAATATGCAGCTGTCGAGGAAACGATGCAGGAAGTACTTGGAAAGCTTCAGACATGTCAGGCAGATTTTCTGGATCTGGTGGATCAGGATGCAAAGGTCTTCGCACCTCTTGCAGCAGCTTACGCCCTTCCGACCTCTACGGAGGAAGAAAAGCAGGAAAAAGCGCGTATTATGGAAGAAAGACTTCTGGCAGCAAGTCTGGTGCCACTTCACATGATGGAAAAGGCAGCGGAAATGCTGGAATTTCTGGAAATCCTTGCGGAAAAGGGAAGCCGTATGGCGGTATCCGATGTGGGAGTTGCCGTACAGTTTGCCCGTACCGCGTTGACAGGAGCGGTCATGAATGTTTATATCAATACCAAATCCATGAAGAACCGGGAAAAGGCAGAAGAACTGAATACAAAAGCAAACGACCTGATGAAACAGGGAATCAGACGGGCAGATGAAATCTATACGAGAGTGCTGGAGCAGCTTGCCTGAAAAAAGGGAGGAAATCCATGAGAGTATTAAAGGGCGCAGAGGTTTCTGTGAAAATGAAAGAAGAAGTGCAGGCGGCGCTTGCAAAATGCAAGGGGGAGTCTCCAAAGCTGGCGATTATCCGTGTGGGCGAGAATCCGGATGATATGTCCTATGAGCGCGGTGCTACCAAAAAAATGGAGAGCTTTGGCCTTCGGGTGCAGTCCTATGTATATCCGGAAGATATCACGGATTCGGATTTCAAGGCAGAGTTCACAAGGATTAACGAGGATCCGGACGTGACCGGAATCCTGATGCTGCGTCCGCTGCCAAAGCAGATCTGCGAGAAGGATATTGAGGGAATGATCGATCCTGAGAAGGATCTGGACGGCATCTCCCCGGTCAACATCGCAAAGGTATTTGCGGGCGATGACAGCGGATTTGCCCCGTGTACGGCAGAGGCAGTTGTGGAAGTGCTGAAAGCGGCAGAAATCCCGATGACCGGAAAACGTGTGACCATTGTAGGCCGCAGCATGGTTGTGGGTAAACCGCTTTCTATGTTAATGGTGAAGGAAAATGCGACCGTTACCATCTGCCACACCAGAACCAAAGACCTGGCAGGCACCTGCCGCAATGCGGAAATCCTTGTGGCTGCAGCCGGACGGGCAAAAATGCTGAATGGCGACTATGTAGGCCAGGACGCAGTGGTGATTGATGTGGGCATCAATGTGGATGAAAACGGAAAACTCTGCGGAGATGTGGATTACGATACCATTCAGGACAAAGCTCAGGCGGCAACTCCGGTGCCGGGTGGTGTCGGTGCGGTGACTACGGCGGTGCTGGCGAAGCATCTGGTAAGAGCTGCGGGACTGTAGGACAAATAGAAGGAGATATTCACATGGCAAAAGTATTACTGATTAACGGAAGTGGAAATGAGCATGGCTGTACCTTCACTGCATTGAGTGAGGTAGCAAAGGCATTAAATGAGGAAGGCGTGGAGACTGAGATCATCCAGCTTGGAAAAGATGCTATCCGTGACTGCATCGGCTGTGGTTCCTGCGGAAAGTTGGGCCGCTGTGTATTTGATGATGATCAGGTCAATCTTGTGGCTGCAAAAGCAAAAGAGGCAGATGGCTTTATTTTCGGAAGCCCGGTTTACTATGCGCATCCGAGCGGACGTGTACTGTCCTTCCTGGACCGCCTGTTTTATTCGGCAGGCAGTGCTTTTGCTTACAAGCCGGGGGCGGCAGTGCTTTCGGCAAGACGCGGCGGAACTACGGCATCCTTTGATGTGTTAAATAAATATTTTGGCATCAGCAATATGATGACGGTTGGTTCCCAGTACTGGAATATGGTGCATGGCAATAAGCCGGAGGAGGTTTTACAGGATCTGGAGGGCCTGCAGATCATGCGCACTCTGGGCCGCAACATGGCCTGGATAATCAAGTGTATTGAGGCAGGAAAGGCAGCAGGCATTACCCCGCCGGCCGGAAGAGAAGAGCGGGCCAGAACCAATTTTATCCGATAGGCTGCAGATACCACTGATCCGGATCACAGCCGTGGAAAGCGGGGATGACAGAAAGCATGTTGGAATACAGGACGGGAAAGGACAGGAGCAGATGAAGATCAGAAATGCAGGACTGGAGGATCTGCCGGAGATTTTAAAACTTTATGAGGAAGCCAGGGCCTTTATGCAGGAGACCGGAAATGAAACCCAGTGGGGCACATCATATCCGCCGGTAGAGCGGGTAGAAGCTGATATCCGCGAAGGAAAAAGCTATGTCTGTGAGGCAGGTGATGTGCTGGCCGGAGTGTTCTATTTTTCAGAGGGACCGGAGCCGGACTATGCAGAGATTTATGAGGGAAGCTGGATCGGGACCGGAGCCTACCATGTCATGCACCGGGTGGCAGCGCCGGGCCGTGTGAAAGGAGCCGGTTCCTTCTGTATCCGCTGGTGTGCGGAGCACAGTCAGGGTGACTTGCGGATCGATACCCACCGGAATAATCTTCCCATGCAGCATGTTCTGGGAAAGCTTGGCTTTGAAACATGCGGGATCATTCATCTGGCAGACGGAGATGAGCGGATCGCGTTTGAGGTTTGTACATAATTACAGATTTTTGTCGGAAACGGTAGCTTTCTGTGGACAAACATGCTAAGATGGAAACACGGCATTGATACCGGAGAGGAGGCAGCAATTATGAGCAGAGTCATTACCATCAGCCGTGAGTTTGGAAGCGGCGGTCGTGAAGTGGGGTTTCGTCTGGCAGAAAAACTGGGCATTCCATTTTACGATAAAGAAATCATTTCCATGGCAGCGGAGGATACCAACATTTCTGAAGAGGTGTTCCACAGTCATGATGAAGTAATCGGAAAGAAAGAACGGATCGATCATGATTATGTATCAGTAGATCCGTTTTCCTTATATGAAGTTCCGGTATCGGATCAGGTATTTATGGCACAGTCGCAGATCATCAAAAAGCTGGCTCAGGAAGGTCCGTGCGTGATCATTGGCCGCTGTTCGGATATTCTGGTAGAGGACGGATTTCATGTATTTATCTGTGCCGGCATGAAGAAGCGCGTGGAGCGTATGCTGGCTTTAGAGCCGCAGGAAACTGCAAAAAAGATGGAAAACCGTATGCGCCAGATCGATCAGAAACGCCGTGATTATTACCAGTATTACAGCGGAAATGAGTGGGGAAACCCGAGAAACTATCACTTAAGTTTGAACAGCGGAAAACTTGGGATAGAAAAGTGTGTTGATATGATCCTGGAGAGCTTGAAGCTGTATGAGCAGTAATCAGAATTTAAAAGAATATAAAAAAATGGATTCAAAGAAGAATCAGACATCTGCGGTCAGCATGACAGAAGGATCCTTGTGGAAGAATATTTTTCTGTTCAGCTGCCCGCTGATTTTTTCCCAGCTGCTGGAGGTTATGTTTAATTTAAGCGATGTGGCTGTTGTAGGGCGCTTTGCGGATTACCGTGCACTGGGATCGGTAGGCTCCACAAGTCTTCTGGTGACGCTGTTTACCGGATTCCTTATTGGCATGGGTGCCGGAGTGAATGTCCGCGTGGCCCATGGCCTGGGAGCCGGAAACCAGAAAGAGACAGAGGAGACGATCCACTCCTCTTTTCTGATCTGCCTTGTGACCGGACTTATCATCTGTGCGGTTGGTCTGACCAGCTCCAGAGCGTTCCTTGCTCTTCTGCATACGAAGGATGAGCTGATGGAGGGTGCGGTCAATTACCTTCAGATCTATTCTCTTGGTATGCCAGCCATGGGACTTTACAATTTCGGCAACGGCGTTATGAGTGCCAGAGGTGACACCAAACGGCCGCTGGTGTATCTGCTTATCGCAGGAGTCCTGAACGTGATCATGAACCTGATCTTTGTCATCGGGTTTCATATGGCAGCGGAAGGTGTAGCTATTGCCAGTGTCATGGCCCAGTATACATCGGCCGGTCTGGTTTTGCATCATCTGTGGAGACGGCGGGATGTCTGCAGACTGCAGCTTCGCAAGGTGTGTTTTCACAGAATGGCCGGTATGGCTGTTTTAATGCTGGGAATTCCCGGAGGACTGCAGCAGGCAATCTTCGCGATCGCCAACCTGTTTGTACAGGCGGGCGTCAATTCCTTTGACGCAGTTACGGTTTCGGGAAATGCGGCGGCAGCCAACACCGATCCGCTGGTTTACAATTCCATGTTTGCCTTTTACACGGCCTGCGCAAGCTTCATGAGCCGCAACCTGGGTGCAGGAAAAAAGGAACGGGTATTGAAAAGCTATTTTATCTGTCTGACATATGCTTTTTCGATCGGAGCAGTTCTGGGTGGATTTTTCTTCTTATTCGGTGATGAGTTTTTATCGCTGTTTGCGACAGAGCCTGCTGTGATCCATGCGGGCAAGGAACGGCTTTCCATCATGGCCTTTTCGTATGCGATCTCGGCATTTATGGACTGTTCTATCGCAGCCTCCCGCGGAATCGGAAAGAGTGTCGCACCCACAGTGATCGTCATTCTTGGTTCCTGCGTATTCCGTGTGATCTGGGTATTTACGATCTTTGCCCATTTCCACACGCTGACATCCCTGTATCTGCTTTATGCATTTTCGTGGATCATTACAGGAGCGGCAGAGGTGGCATACTTCTGGAGAAGCTACAGAAGGATTCCCAATTTGTAATGTTTATTCTGCATATTCCCGCATCAGAGCAATCTCCTTCGCATATCCATCCAGCTCATTTGGTGTTTCCAGATAGAACGGCAGATCCTTCAGCGCCGGGTGCTGCACCACGCGGATGAGAGCTTCCTGTCCGATATGGCCTTCTCCGATCCGGGCATGGCGGTCCTTGTGGGCACCCAGGGGATTGAGACTGTCGTTTAAGTGAATGGCGCGGAGGCGGTTCAAGCCGATCACGCGGTCAAATTCAGTGAGGACTTCATCCAGATGGTTCGCGATGTCATAGCCGCCGTCCCAGACATGGCAGGTGTCCAGGCAGACACCAAGGTGGCTGGAGAGCTCCACACGGTCAATGATCTCGCGCAGTTCTTCAAAGCGGCCGCCGACCTCGCTTCCTTTTCCGGCCATGGTTTCCAGAAGTACCGTAGTGGTCTGCTCTGGTTTTAAGATGGCATTCAGCATTTCTGAGATATAGGCAATGCCGGTCTCCATGCCCTGTTTTACATGGCTGCCCGGATGAAAATTGTAGCAGTTTCCCGGTGTATATTCCATGCGAAGCAGGTCATCGGCCATGGTGCGGCGGGCGAAGTCCCGGATTTTTTCGTCTGCGGAGCAGGCATTTAAGGTGTAGGGAGCATGGGCGAGAATACGGCTGATTCCGTGCTCTCTGGCGAAGGCAAGAAATGCGGCCACATCTTCCGGATCGATATCCTTTGCCTTTCCGCCCCGGGGATTGCGGGTGAAGAACTGGAATGTATTGGCGTTTATTTTTACAGCCTCTTTTCCCATGGCGAGGTAGCCGCGGGATGAGGAAAGATGGCATCCGATGGTAAGCATGATGAGGAGTCTCCTTTTTCTATGATATTGATGTAAGAGCGTTTCTGGCAACAACAGGCCGGATCCGTTCTTTTTTACTATAGAGGATAGTCGGGAAATTGTAAAGTTAGTCGAGACTTTTCAGGCAAACTGTGGTAGAATGATTCTGATTTTTTCATGGAGATAGCAGCACAGGCACATAGCAATTTGGAAGAGGTGCCAGAGTTACGGAGGAGAACAATTATGAAATTCGCAGAGAGAATGGACCGGTTTGGAGAGGGGATTTTCTCCAGGCTTGCAGAGCTTAAACGTCAGAAGCTGGAGGCAGGCGAGAATGTGGTGGATTTAAGCATCGGAGCGCCGAATATTCCGCCGGCACAGCACATTCTGGATGTGCTCTGTAAGGAAGCTGCTGATAAAAACAATTACATTTACGCTATCAATGACCAGAAGGACCTCTTGCAGGCTGTTTCTCAGTGGTATGAGCGCCGCTACGGCGTGAACCTGGACCCGGATACGGAGATTTGTTCTCTGCTCGGTTCCCAGGAGGGACTGGCCCACATTGCCATGTCCATTGTGGATGAGGGAGACCTGGTCCTGGTGCCGGATCCATGCTATCCGGTTTTTGCGGATGGTCCGCGTCTGGCAGGTGCAGAGCTTTACTATATGCCGCAGAAAAAAGAAAATGGTTACGTGATCCGTCTTTCTGATATTCCTGAGGAGGTGGCACAGCGGGCGAAATTCATGGTGGTTTCTTACCCGAACAACCCGACTGCGGTCATGGCACCGGATTCCTTCTATGAGGAACTGATTGTTTTTGCGAAGAAATACGATATCATTGTGCTCCATGACAATGCCTACAGCGAGCTGGTGTTTGACGGAAGGCACTGCGGAAGCTTTTTACGCTTTCCGGGCGCGAAAGAGGTCGGTGTGGAATTCAATTCCCTGTCTAAGACCTATGGCCTGGCAGGTGCAAGAATTGGCTTCTGTGTAGGAAATCCGGAGGTTGTGAAGCACTTGAAGCTGTTGAAATCCAATATGGATTACGGTATGTTCCTGCCGCTGCAGAAGGCAGCCATCGCAGCCATCACCGGAGACCAGGCCTGTGTGGAGACCACCCGTGCAGCTTATGAGAAACGCCGTAATGTGCTCTGCGACGGCCTGAATGCTATTGGCTGGAAGATTCCGAAGCCGGAGGCAACCATGTTTGTGTGGGCTCCGATCCCGGAAGCCTTTACGAGCTCTGAGGCGTTTGCTGTGGAACTGGTAAAACGCAGCGGCGTTCTGGTAACGCCGGGCAGCGCCTTTGGTCCGGCCGGAGAAGGCCATGTGCGCATGGCACTGGTGCAGGACGAGCCGGAACTGAAGCAGGGCATTGCAGCAATTGACGCATGCGGAATCCTGAGATGATCTGACCGGCCATATCCGTAAGATCAAGTGTTTAAACCGGAGTTTGCCTGAAATCAGGAAATAGAGATGAAAATTGCTTCATGACAGTACCAGGAGGGTAGCATCTGCTGCGGTCTGTGAATAAACAGCTGCGGTATGGGTACTGTCATGGAGCAATTGTTATAGTTCACAAAGTGCATGGCAGGCAGCAGGTAATTTTTTTAAGAGGAACAGAAATAATGAGTCAGAATTATAAAATAATCATACAATATGAAGGTACCCGATATGACGGATGGCAGAAGCAGGGCAATACTGAGAATACGATCCAGGGCAAGCTGGAAAAGGTGCTGGAGCGTATGGCTGGTTGTCCGGTGGAAGTGCATGGATCGGGCCGGACGGATGCAGGCGTTCATGCGGTGGGACAGGTGGCTAATTTCCATCTGCCGGATGGCTGGAAACCAGATGCAGCGGTGAAAAACGGAACTGTTTCTGAATGGATTCAGGCTTACCTGAACCAGTATCTTCCAGAGGACATCGCCGTAACCGAACTGACTCCGGTACCGGAGCGTTTTCACAGCCGCTTAAGCGCTGTGAGAAAGATTTACACATACCGGATTGAAACCGGGGCGAAGCGGAATGTATTTTCCCGCAGAACCTGCTACGGCCTGGGACAGCCCTTGAATGTGAAAGTCATGCAGACAGCAGCAAATCTCCTCTGCGGAACCCATGATTACAAAAGCTTCTGCGGCAATAAGAAAATGAAAAAGTCCACGGTGCGGACGATTTACCGCATTGCCGTGGAACAGGAAGCGGACAGCAGCCTGGTGAAGCTGGAGTTCGAGGGAACGGGCTTTTTACAGAATATGGTACGGATCCTGGCTGGTACGCTGATCGAGGTGGGGACCGGAAAGCGGGAGCCGGGCAGTATGCCGGAGATTCTTGCCGCATTGGACCGCCAGGCAGCAGGTTACACGGCACCGGCAGAAGGACTCTGTCTACAGCAGGTATTTTATGAATAAGCAGTTTTTCATGAGGAAGGTATGGCAAGCAATATGATGATGGATTTTCTGGTAAGACGGTTTATAAAAGATTATGAAAATGTGGAGAACGCGAAGGTACGGACAGCCTACGGCATGCTGGCAGGCATCACCGGAATCTGCTGCAATCTGTTACTGTTTGGAGGCAAGCTGTTTGCGGGACTTGTGGTAAACAGTATTTCTGTGATGGCAGATGCCTTTAACAATTTATCGGATGCTGCCTCCTCGATCATCGGTTTTGTCGGGGTGCGTATGGCAGAAAAGCCTGCAGATGAGGAACACCCATTCGGACATGGGCGAATGGAGTATATTGCGGCTTTTGTTGTGGCCTGTCTGGTCATTCAGGTGGGATTTTCTCTTTTAAAGACCGCGGTAGGAAAAATTCTGCACCCGGAGACTTTAAGCTTCAGCGCATACTCTGTTGGCATTCTGGTGTGTTCCGTGCTGGTCAAGCTGTGGATGGCTTCCTACAACCGGAAGCTTGGAAAGAAGATCAATTCCACGGTCATGATGGCAACCGCAGCTGATTCCCTGGGGGATGTCGGAGCAACTTCAGCAACCATTGTATCACTTCTGGTATTCCGTTTCCTCCATATCAATATAGATGGTGTGATTGGTCTGGTGGTTTCGGTGCTGGTGCTGATTGCCGGTGTGAACATCGCAAAGGATACGCTGGCTCCGCTTCTGGGGCAGGCCATTGAGCCGGAGGTTTACCATCGTATCTCGGAGTTTGTGGAGAGCTATGATGGCATTATTGGCAGTCATGACCTGATCGTGCACAATTATGGCCCGAGCCGCAGTATGGCATCGATCCATGCGGAAGTGCCGGCTAAAGTGGATATTGAAGATTCTCATACAGTAGTGGACCAGATTGAACGGGATGCGCTGGAAAAGCTTGGTATTTTTCTGGTCATCCATATGGATCCGGTAGAAACAGACAACGAGCAGGCAGCAATTTTAAAAGAAATGGTCATTGATGTGATCCTGCATCTGGATTCCCGTCTGACACTGCATGATTTCCGTATCGTGCAGAGCCAGGCCCACGTGAACCTGATCTTTGATCTGGTGGTGCCGCGGGAATACACAAAGCAGATGCGGGAGGAACTGACCCGGAAGGTGTGCGAGAAGGTGCGGGAGCGAGATAGCCGCTGCGCCTGCATAATCACGGTTGAAAACAGTTATCAGCAGGAAGAACATCAGAAATAGGCAGGATCTGCATCAACGATAAGGAAGGAAGCGCCGATTGAACCACGAAGAATTTTTGAAACAGGTAGCACTTGGTGACCGGGAAGCCTTTCACCAGCTTTATCTGGAGACGGGCAGGAGTGTTTACAGCTTTATTCTGTCTATCCTGAAAAATCCGCAGGATGCAGAAGAGGTTTTGCAGGAAACCTATCTGAAAATCTGGACCTCTGCCGGAAGCTATAAGCCACAGGGGAAACCCCTTGCCTGGATGTTTACCATTGCAAGGAATCTGTGTTATATGAAATTTCGGGATCAGAAACGCATGGCAGACGTGGGACTGGATGATCTTTCGGGGGGAGATGTTGGGGATCTTTGCCTTCCGCTGGAGCATATGACAGACAGCATGATGTTACAGACGGCGATGGAAATTTTGAAGGAAGATGAGCGGCAGATCGTGCTCCTGCATGTGTCTGCCGGGCTGAAGCACAGGGAAATTTCGGAAAACCTTGGGATTCCGCTGTCTACGGTGCTGTCAAAGTATAACCGTGCCATGAAAAAACTGCAGAACTATCTGCAGGGAGAGGCGTAAGCGTAAAATGAAAAAAAATAAATTTTTTAAAAAAAGTGCTTGACCAAAGAGAAACTATCGTATATAATAATCCTCGTTGCAGCAATGGGCTATCGCCAAATGGTAAGGCAACGGACTCTGACTCCGTCATTTCAAGGTTCGAATCCTTGTAGCCCAGTTTAAAAACTTCATATCCGATTTGATTATTGGGCTATCGCCAAATGGTAAGGCAACGGACTCTGACTCCGTCATTTCAAGGTTCGAATCCTTGTAGCCCAGCTGTTTAAAAGGCTTCCGAGATTCGGGAGCCTTTTTTGCATGATAGAAAATTGCATGGAACGGAAATCTGTTTTCCTGCATTCTTTTACGGAAAAACAGTTGTGAATCCTTACGGAATGTGAGATAATAAGAGGCGGTTTCTATTTTAAAGGGTTATTTATGATGGAACTGTAACAGGCGGTATGACCGAAAAGGAGGGCAAACCATGTATTCTTTTGACAGCAGAGTTCGTTACAGCGAGGTGGACGAAGACCGGAAGCTTTCCCTGACCGGAGTGATCAATTACATGCAGGACTGCTCCACGTTTCAGTCGGAGGACTTAAACATGGGAATTGATTATCTCGCAGAGAAGCACCGTGCATGGCTGTTATCTTCCTGGCAGATCGTTGTGGACCGTTATCCGAAGCTTGGAGAACGTATTGTGGTAAGCACCTGGCCCTATGATTTTAAGGGCATCTACGGATATCGTAATTTTACGATTCAGGATCCGGAGGGCAGTTATCTGGTGCGGGCCAACTCCAACTGGTTTTTCTTTGACACGGAGCACGGTGTTCCTGTGCGTGTTGGAGAAGAAGATATCCGGGGGTATGGCGTGGGACAGGAAATAAAGCTTTCCATGGACTATGCGCCGAGAAGAATTCCGCTTCCGGATGAGTATGAGGAATTTCCGGCCATTGCGGTGGCAGCACACCACATTGATACCAACCACCATGTGAACAATGCCCAGTATGTAGAAATCGCGCGTGAGGTATTGCCGGCAGGGCTGGTTATCCGGGAACTCCGGGTGGAATACAAAAAAGCAGCAATCCTCGGAGACCAGATCATTCCGCGTGTCAGCGCGGAGGCAGACTGCTATACAGTGGCTCTGTGTGATACAGAAGGAAGGCCTTATGCAGTTGTATGGCTGCGGACAGGCAGATAACCGGTTGTGAAGGAACGACCAGAAAGAGAGAACCAGATGATTGAATTAGGAAAGATACAGCTTCTTGTAGTTCAGAGAGAAAAAGAATTCGGAGTGTATCTTGGTGAGAAGAAAGAGGACAAAAACTCGGTACTTCTGCCGAAAAAACAGGTGCCGGAAGGCACAAAGGTAGGCGACAGCCTGGAAGTATTTGTATATAAGGATTCCCAGGACCGCCTCATTGCAACCACCAACCGTCCGAAGCTGCAGGTTGGGGAGACTGCTGTACTGACAGTCAAGGATGTGGCAAAAATCGGCGCTTTCCTGGATATGGGACTGGAAAAAGATCTGCTGCTTCCGTTTAAGGAGCAGAATCATAAGGTGCGTCAGGGAGAAAACTGCCTGGTGGCTCTTTATGTGGACAAGAGTCAGAGACTGGCTGCTACCATGAATGTGTATTCCTATATGAGCGCGGAGTCTCCTTACAAGAAGGATGACAAGGTGCAGGGAACCATTTACGAGATCAATGAGAACCTCGGCGCGTTTGTGGCTGTAGATAACCGCTATTACGGACTGATTCCCAAGAAGGAACTCTACGGAGATTTCCGTCTGGGTGATGTGATCGAGGCTCGTGTGGTAAAAGTGCGGGATGACGGCAAGCTGGATCTGAGTCCGCGCCAGAAAGCTTATATGCAGATGGACGATGACGCAGAACTGGTGTTAAAGGTCATTGACGAGTTTGACGGTGTGCTGCCGTTCAATGATAAGGCAAGACCGGAGACCATCATGCGCGAATTCAAGCTGAGCAAGAATGCATTTAAGCGCGCAGTCGGCAAATTATTGAAAGAAAATAAAGTCCGTATTACGGAGAAAACCATAGAGAGAATATAGGAGGATAGTTTTGGACACGATAGAATACTATAATAAGTATGCATCGCGAATTTTTGAGGATACAGTAGACCGGGATATGGAGCCGCAGCGGGAGGAGTTTTTAGAGAAACTCCGGGAAATCGACGGTGACACCATTCTGGATCTCGGATGCGGCTCCGGCCGCGACAGTCTGGCTTTTTACGAGCAGGGCTTTGATGTGACCCCGCTGGATGCATCGGAGGAGATGTGTAAGCTGGCAGAGATCCATACCGGGCTGGAGGTGCTGTGCATGGATTATGCGGACATGGAGTTTGATGATGCTTTTGACGGTATCTGGGGGAATGAAGCTCTCATCCATGTGCCGGAGGATGAACTGCCAGGTATCCTGGAAAAATTGACCGAGGCGCTGTGCCAGAACGGAATCTTATTCCTTTCCTTTCAGGAAGGGGACTTTGAGGGGCAGAGAAGCGGCCGATATTTCTGTGAGTATACACGGGAAGAGCTGGAGCGCATTCTGACCGAGACCGGACGTCTGGAAATCTTGAAACTCTGGACTACGGAGGATGAAGACAGGGAAGAAGGAGACAAGCTCCTGAATGTACTTGCGAAAAAGATTTCCTGACCGAACACATGCACATCCGGCAAAGCGGAGGCCGGTTGCCGAATCATCAGCGTTTTGCCGGTGTGATAAGGAGGTATTATGGGAGTCAGGGGAAGGTCACCGGTCCGGGATTATATTCTGATCCTGATCGGGGCATCAATTATGGGGTTTGCGATCAAAAACATTTATGATCCAATCGGTCTGGTTACGGGAGGTGTCTCCGGTGTGGCCATCATCTTAAAAAAACAGCTTGGTGTGCCGCTGTGGCTGACAAATACAGCGATCAACGTTCCGCTGTTTGCGGCGGCAGCAAGGTTAAAGGGCTGGAAGTTTATCAGGCGTACGCTGGTGGCAACCGTTGCGCTTTCTGTATCGCTGTATGTGATCCCGGAAATTCCGTTTCTGATGGATGATCTGCTTTTGACGGCGCTGTTCGGAGGGATCATCACCGGGGCCGGGGCCGGCATTGTATTTGCCTGTCAGGCAACGACGGGCGGAACGGATATGCTGGCGGCGCTGATCCGCCGCTGGATGCCGCATTACACCATTGCCCAGATCATGCAGGTGCTGGATGCCATTATTGTTCTGATCGGAGCAGGAGTTTTTGGCATCACCTATGCCCTTTATGCTTTGATCGCAATCTATTCGGTTTCTAAGGTGTCAGACGGGATCATTGAAGGTATGAAATATTCCAAGGTGGCCTATATCATCTCGGATAAGAGTAAAGAAATCGCAGCAGCTATTTTAAAAGAGATGGATCGTGGTGTGACAGCCCTGGATGCAAGGGGAATGTACTCCGGAAACCGGAAAGATGTCCTGTTTTGTGTTGTATCGAGAAAAGAAATTGCACAATTAAAGGAGCTTATAGTTGGTCATGATGCACAAGCTTTTGTCATCGTAAGTGACGCGCGGGAGGTTTTAGGAGAAGGTTTTATTGAATATAGACAATAAAACCTTAAAAAAGGCAGGCAAGTATTGGATACTTGCTTGCTTTTTTCTGCGAGGTGCATTAAAATATACGATAAAGGTCCTTTCAGGTTTGTGCGATTTTACAAAACGGGGCGGTATTACGAAATTAGGATTAAGGAGTGAATATTATGATTTCAAACCAGATTCTTCAGACAACCATTGACGGACTGAAGGGGATCACCAGAATTGATCTGTGTATCTGCGATACAGAAGGAAAGGTGCTGGCTTCTACATTTCCAGAGGCAGAAGAGTATGAGAATTCCATTCTTTCCTTTGTGGAGTCACCGGCAGACAGCCAGGTGATCCAGGGATATCAGTTTTTCAAGGTGTTCGATGAGCATCAGTTAGAGTATATCCTGCTTGCCAAGGGCAGCAGCGATGATGTTTACATGGTAGGAAAGCTGGCAGCGTTCCAGATCCAGAATCTTCTGGTGGCTTACAAGGAGCGTTTCGACAAGGATAACTTCATCAAGAACCTGCTTCTTGATAATCTTTTGCTGGTAGACATTTACAACCGCGCAAAGAAGCTGCATATTGAGACGAATGTGCGCAGGGTTGTATTCCTCATTGAGACCAAGCAGGAGAAAGATATCAATGCGCTTGAGACAGTCCGCAGTCTGTTTGCGACCAAGACGAAAGATTTCATTACCGCGGTAGATGAGAAAAACATCATCCTGGTAAAGGAAGTAAAGCCGAATGAGGACTACGCAGATCTGGAGAAGACCGCCAGTGTCATCCTTGACATGTTAAGCTCTGAGGCTATGACCAAGGTGCGCGTGGCTTACGGTACTGTGGTCAACGACATCAAGGAAGTGTCCCGCTCTTATAAGGAAGCAAAGATGGCCCTGGATGTCGGCAAGATCTTTTACAATGGCAAGAATGTGGTTGCATACGGAACTCTGGGAATCGGCCGCCTGATCTATCAGCTGCCGCTGCCGCTGTGCCGCATGTTTATCCGTGAGATCTTCGATGGCAAATCTCCGGATGAGTTTGACGAGGAAACCTTGACCACCATCAACAAGTTCTTTGAGAACAGCTTAAATGTATCCGAAACATCCCGTCAGCTCTACATCCACAGAAATACCCTGGTGTACCGTCTTGACAAGCTGCAGAAGAGCACAGGACTGGACCTTCGTGTTTTTGAGGATGCGATTACATTCAAGATCGCACTTATGGTTGTAAAGTACATGAAATACATGGAGAACCTGGACTATTAATCATGATTGAAATTCGTAATATAAGCAAAACGTATGATAACGGAAGCAAGGCACTGAAGGATATCGACATCCGTATCCAGGACGGAGAATTTGTCTTTATCATGGGACGGAGCGGATCAGGAAAATCAACCCTGATCCGCCTTCTGCTGAAAGAGGCAGAACCTACGTCTGGACGCATCGTTGTAAACGATATGGATCTTCAGAAGATGCCGCGCCGTTATATTCCCAAATACCGCCGCCGTCTGGGCGTGGTGTTTCAGGATTTCCGGCTTTTAAAAGACCGGACCGTATTTGAAAATGTAGCATTTGCCCAGCGCGTGGTAGGTGCCTCTCCGAGAAAAATCCGCGAAGAGGTTCCGCGCATGTTAAAACTGGTGGGACTTTCCTCCAAGTACAAGTCTTTCCCACACCAGCTTTCCGGCGGAGAGCAGCAGCGTGTAGCGATTGCCCGTGCGCTGATCAACCGTCCGGAGGTACTTCTGGCCGACGAGCCGACCGGAAATCTGGATCATGAGAATGCGGCAGAGATCATGAAGCTACTGGAACGGATCAACGCGC
The DNA here is from genome assembly GCF_048380235.1 of Ventrimonas sp. Classification (NCBI taxonomy): domain Bacteria; kingdom Bacillati; phylum Bacillota; class Clostridia; order Lachnospirales; family Lachnospiraceae; genus Ventrimonas; species Ventrimonas sp. Next base: position 36,522 of record NZ_DBFCCJ010000076.1, read on the forward strand.
TTGGCACTACAGTTGTGGTCGTAACCCACAGTCAGGAAATGGTAGACCAGATGGGCAAACGTGTCATCACCCTGAACAAGGGACGTCTGGTAAGTGACGAGAGAAAGGGTGGATCGGACCGTGAAGATTAGTACATTCTGGTATTGCATAAAAGAGGGCATGAAGAATATATGCAGAAACATCTGGTTTTCGCTTGCTTCTGTGGCGACGATTTCTGCATGTATTTTTTTGTTTTGCCTGTTTTTTTCCATTATTGCCAATATCCGGTATATGGTGAAGCATGTGGAGAGCACGGTTGGAATTACAGTGCTGTTTGATGAAAATTTGACAGAGCAGGATATCCAGGGGCTTGGCGAGATCATCCACCAGCGGCCTGAAATCCGCGAGATGTATTATATTTCTGCGGAAGATGCCTGGAATTCTTTTAAGGAAGAGTATTTTGCAGGCCATGAGGAGCTGGCCGAGGGCTTTGCGGAAGACAATCCGCTGGCTGGTTCTGCTTCTTATGAGATCTTTTTAAACGATATTTCCCAACAGGATGAGCTGGTTGCGTATTTACAGGGGCTGGATGGCGTGCGCCAGGTGAACTATTCCAACTCGGCGGTCGCCGGTTTTTCAGGCTTCAACCGTGTGATCGGTGTCCTGTCTTCCCTGATCATTGGTGTGCTTCTGGCGGTATCCCTGTTTTTGATCAACAACACTATTTCCGTAGCAGCGGCATTCCGCAGACAGGAGTGCCAGATCATGCGCCTGATCGGTGCTACAAATTTCATGATCCGTGCACCGTTTATCGTTGAGGGCGTGATGATCGGCCTTATTGGCGCGCTGATCCCGTTGGCAGGAACCTATTTCCTCTATACAAAAGGAATTGTGTATCTGTCTGAGCGGTTTCATGTGCTCTCCAACCTGTTTTATTTTGTACCGGTTGGTGAAATCTATCCGCTGCTGATCGGGGCAGCACTGATCCTGGGTGTGGGAATCGGATTTTTTGGAAGCTTTTTCACCATTCGCAAGTATATGAAGGTGTAACGATGCATAAAAACAAATGGAAAAACATACAAAAACGTATGCTGGCAGCAATGCTGGGCACGATAATTGCCATGTCCTCATTCCAGACAGTTTACGCAACAAAGCAGGATGTGGAGGCGGCCAAAAAGAAGGTCAGCTCCATTGAAGAAGAAAAGAAAAAGGTACAGGCTACCATTAAAAATCTGGAAGGATTGAAAAATGATGCGGCCGCATACGTGAAGGAGCTGGATGGCAGTCTGACAAAACTGGAGGGAGAGCTGGATCAGCTTTCTGCCCAGATCGGGAGCAAGGAACAGGAGATCTCCGATACCGGCGTGGCGCTGGACCAGGCGAAGGCAACGGAAAATAAACAGTATGCGGATATGAAGCTGCGTATCAAATACATGTATGAGCAGGGCAATACCAGCTATATCGATATGTTGTTTCAGTCCGCAGATATGGTACAGCTCATGAACCGCGCTGAATATATTAACAAAATTTCAGATTATGACCGCAAAAAGATGGACGAGTACGAGGAAACCCGTCAGACGATCGCGGACGAGGAACAGAAATTAAAGACTGACCGGGAAGCGCTTCTGACAATGCAGGAGCAGACAAAGGCAAAGCAGGAGTCTGTCAGGACGCTGCGTGCCCAGAAGAATAAAGAGATGCAGAATTATGCGAGTCAGATCGATACTGCCCAGGGCCAGGTAGACCAGTACAATGCGGATCTGTCAGCCCAGGAGAACAAGATTAAGCAGATCGAGGTAGAGATCAGGCGCAAGGAAGAAGAGGAGCGCAAGAAGGCAGAAGCAGCCCGGAAGGCAGAAGAAGAAGCCAGAAAGAAAGCAGAGGCGGCCGGAAAGAAGGTTTCTGCCACTGATAAGGCGGCTTCGTATAATGTTGCCAGTCTTGGGAATATTAGCTTTAAGTGGCCGTGCCCATCCAGCAGCCGGATTTCTTCCGGTTTCGGAGGCAGAACTTCACCGACCAAGGGAGCATCCAGCAACCATCAGGGTATCGATATTCCTGCATCTACCGGTGCGGCGATCACGGCAGCGGCGTCCGGTACCGTTGTGGTGTCTACCTACAGCTATTCCGCGGGAAATTACATTATGATCAGTCATGGCGGTGGTGTATACACCGTATATATGCATTGTTCCCAGCTGCTGGCATCGGAAGGCCAGACGGTAAAACAGGGACAGACGATTGCAAAAGTCGGCTCTACCGGCTATTCTACCGGCTCACATCTGCATTTCGGTATCCGCTCCGGCGGACGCTATGTGAATCCGCAGTCTTACGTAAGCCCGTAAAGATTCAGAAACAGACGAGGTGACATCATTGGAGAAAGAAAATAAGGGCAAGTCAAAATTTTGGAAAGGCGTTTTAGCAGGTTCCCTTGTAACTGCTCTGGCAGGCTTTGGTATCGTAGGTGTGGCAACCGGCATATCCGTGATCGGGCGCACTGTGATCGAAAATCAGGCACAGAATACGACAGCAGCTGGCTCCGGCAGCGATGCCGTGCGTACCCAGGTGAATTTAAAGCAGGTTGATGCGAAAGTTTCCGTGTTGCAGCAGATCATCGATCGGTATTTTCTGTTTGATGAGGATGCGGAGCAGATGGAGACCGGCATCTATAAAGGCATGCTGGCCGGTCTGGGTGACCCGTACACGGTTTATTACACTCCGGATGAGTACAGCTCTTTAACGGAGGAAACCAGCGGCGTGTATTGTGGCATTGGTGTTCTGGTCAGCAAAAATGTGCAGACCGGAATTGTAACAGCACTCCGTGTCTTCCCGGGATCTCCGGCAGAGGAAGCGGGGATGCAGAAGGGGGATATCATTTATAAGGTAAAAGACATATCTGCGGCAGAAGCGGAGCTGGATATTCTGGTCCAGGAGTATATCCGTGGTGAGGAAGGCTCCTATGTGGATGTTACTGTTCTGCGGGGGAGCGAGGAAATACCGCTTCATATTCAGCGGCGTATGGTGGAGGTTGCTACCGTAGAGCACCAGATGCTGCCGGATAAGACCGGATATGTGGAAGTAACGCAGTTTGATACGGTGACTGCTGAGCAGTTTATTTCAGCAGTGTCTGATCTGGAAAAGCAGGGTATGGAGCGCCTGGTCATCGACCTGCGCGATAATCCGGGTGGCGTGGTAACCTCCTGTGTGGAGATGGCAGCTTATATTCTGCCGGAAAATCAGCATAACGGAACGATTCTTTCCACGGCCACCAAAACCGGTCAGGAGGAACGTTATTATTGTCAGGCTGGCGAGACCAGGCATGAGGTGCGCGGGACAGATACCAAAGACGGCGAGTTCCCGAAGACGGATGATCATGAACTGAATGTGCCGATCGCAGTGCTCATCAACGGCCAGTCTGCCAGTGCGGCAGAGGTTTTTGCAGGTGCCCTGCAGGATTACGGTGCAGCAACACTGGTGGGAACTACATCCTTCGGAAAAGGAATTGTACAGAGCCTGATTCCGTTAACGGACGGTTCAGCAGTCAAGATCACCACCGCCCACTACTATACCCCGGCCGGACATGATCTTCATAAAAAAGGTCTGACCCCGGATGTAACGGTGGAACAGAAGCTGGATGAGGATCTCATCGGGCAGTACGATGTTCCGCTGGAGCGGGATAATCAGGTGCAGGCAGCGATCGAAGTGCTGGAGAAGTAGAAGTCCATCTGGTAACCAAAAAAGAATATAATCTGATACTTGCCGCATGCATAGAACAAAATGCATGCGGCTTTTTTTCGTTCTGTCCTATAATTACAATGATCTTTTAGTGGCAGCTGTGCTCACCGCAGCTGTGTTCGCCGCAGGCATGTCCTTCACCTTCATGGTCATGATGGCTGCAATGTACGTTCGGGTTATAGCCGAGGGTTCCGGTTAACAGTGCATTTACGGCTTCGTCTGCGTTTCCGCTTACGCCGCCGTACAGCTGGATGCCGGCCTGGGCGAGTGCGTTCTGGGCACCGCCGCCGATGCCTCCGCAGATCAGAGTGTCGACGTTATGTTCCAGCAGAAAACCGGCAAGAGCTCCATGTCCGCTTCCGTTGGTATCAACAACTTCGACAGCAGTTATGGTTCCGTTCTCTATCGTGTAGAGCTTAAACTGTTCTGTGTGTCCAAAATGCTGAAAAATTTCTCCGTTCTCATAAGTAACTGCAATTTTCATAATACCTTCTCCTTTGTTGTGTTGTAGATGGAAAACAGGAAAACTGTGTTCTGCCGTGGCCATGTGGCACATGCATTGCCTGCAGCGGGGATATTCCCGCCCTTCGCAGATTCGGTAATTTCCGCCGGAAATGATGAGCCGTTTCCCGTTTACGATGCACTGTGCAAGCTTATAACGGGCACTTTCATAAATTTCCGTGACCGTTGTGCGGGAAACATCCATCTGCGCGGAGCATTGTTCATGGGTTTTCTTTTCCAGGTCAACCAGACGGATCACTTCATATTCATCCAGTGTAAGTGTGATCGTGTCATCGGTCTGGCTGTTTTCCGGATAAAATGAATCATACTGCGGTGTAAAGCAGATCCTCCTGCATTTTTGGGGTCTCGGCATCTGAAATCCTCCTTGTTTTCGACATATGTCGATTATAACTCATAAATAACAAAAGTCAATACGAAAACCACTATCAACCTGGGAACTTCGGGATATAAAGATTGACAGATCTGCCTGATTAGGGTACCATCCAATAGGAACGATACACTGTGTTCCGCTGGTTGCGGAAAATGCGGAACATAGCGGACATACTATAGAAGAGGTGAGAATCACATGTTAAAGGTAGACAACCTCACGTTTGAGGTGAATGAAGAGGGCAGAAAACGCTGTCTGGTCAATCATGTCAGTTTTCAGGTTGCGGATGGTGAAATGTTAGTGATTACCGGGCCGAATGGCGGCGGTAAGTCTACGCTGGCCAAGGTGCTGGCAGGCATTGAAAAAGCGGATGAGGGTCGGATTTTCCTGGATGAAGAGGATATTTCCGGTTACGATATCGATCATCGTGCCAATGCAGGAATCGGCTATGCATTCCAGCAGCCGCCGCGCTTTAAGGGCATGACTGTAGCTAGAATGCTGTCTCTTGTGGCTGGAAAGGATTTGACGGAGGCAGAAAGCTGTAAGCTGCTTTCTGCAGTAGGACTTTGTTCTGCTGACTATCTGAACCGACAGATGGACGGCACACTTTCCGGAGGCGAGATGAAGCGTCTGGAGATTGCAACGGTACTGGCGAAACCGCACAAGGTCAGCATTTTTGATGAGCCGGAGGCCGGTATTGATCTTTGGAGCTTTTCTATGCTGATCAAACGGTTTGAGGAGATCCACAAAGAGAAAAAGGAAAGCCTGATCCTGATTTCCCATCAGGAGCGGATCATCCGTATGGCAGACAAGATCATGGTGATCGAAGATGGTGAAGTGAAACAATACGGCAGCCGTGAGGAAGTCCTGCCAACTCTGTTTACACAGGAGGGCTGCGGCAAGTGTGCGAATGGACTGGAAGGAGGTGTCTGCTGATGGCACAGATCAATGAGACCACCCAGGGGGTTCTGGATCAGATCAGCGAAGGATTTGCGCAGAAAGGTGCTTATAATCTTCGCCAGAATGGCGTATCGATCTGTCATGGAGACAGCGAGCACATCAAGATCCGTAAGAAAGAAGATAAGCCGGGGATCGATATCCTGATTGACGGTGATACAAAGGGTGAAAAAGTGTTCATCCCGGTTGTAGTCAGTGTTTCCGGCATGACGGATCTGGTTTATAATGATTTCTATATCGCGGATGGTGCGGATGTGACCATCGTGGCAGGCTGCGGCATCCACAACAGCGGTTGCAATGAGAGCCGTCATGATGGTATTCATACCTTCCATGTAGGAAAGAATGCCAATGTCCGTTATGAAGAAAAGCATTACGGAGAGGGCAACGGAACCGGAAGCCGTATCTTAAATCCGGTGACGAACATTGAGGTAGGCGAGAATTCTGTTTTTACTCTGGATACCGTTCAGATCAAAGGTGTGGATTCCACAGTGCGCAGAACCAATGTTTCCATGGAGGCAGGCTCCAGGCTTTATGTGGTGGAGCGTATCATGACAGACGGAACACAGCATGCGGAGTCAGATATGGAGGTCTGCATGAATGGAAGCGGCTCCTCAGCCCAGATCGTTTCCCGTTCTGTAGGCAAGGGGGAGTCTTCCCAGGTATTCCATCCGAAAGCAGTCGGAAACACCAAATGTCATGCCCATATCCAGTGTGATTCTATCATCATGGATCATGCAAAAGTTGGTTCAATTCCGGAGATTCAGGCCAATCATGTGGATGCTGCGATCGTTCACGAGGCAGCCATCGGACGAATCAATGATGAGCAGCTGTTGAAGCTCAGAACCCTTGGCATGACCGAGGCAGAAGCTGAGAATGTGATCATTGAAAACTTTTTAAGTTAATATTCTGTGATAGGAACAGGAATGAAGGATCTGCAGCAGCGGATTTTTCATTCCTGTTTTGCTTGCCTGAAAAATAACATATTCCTTTCGTAGAAAATCCCTGAATCTTATGTTATACTTAAAGGCAAATCGTGTAAGGAGGTGTCTCTTTTTATGATGCAGCGAATCTGTCCGGTCTGTGACCAGGTTATGAAGCATGCCCACTACTGCAGCGCATGTCACTCCTGGGTGAAGGACCCGATGTATATGAATGTCACGTATTATCTGAATGAGCGCCACCCGAAAAACGAGGCGCACTGCAGTTACCATAATGCAGAAGAGGAGCATACGAATGCCGGAGCCGAAAGGCGGAAGGCAGTGCGATCGTCTTCCGGCAGAGAGCGAAGCGTGAAAACAGAGCGGGCGGTCCGAACCACAGAAAAAGGCGCGTCAGGGCAGTCGAAGACGGTTATCGAAAAGAAAAATCCGGTTCGAAAACTGATTCTTTTGTATATTTTCCTGATGGTTGTGATATGGCTGTTCAGGTTGCTGAGCGGTATGGCTGGTTCATTCTCTGATATTACCGGAAGCATATTTGACAGTATCAGCGGGTCTGATTTCCGGGAACTGACGGATGAAGAAGCAAGAGCTTACGGCGGTCCCTGCACGGATGAACCGCATTTTGCAGTCACGATTGAAGCTCTTAAGAGTCCGATCGGGGAGGTGCTTGATACCTGTCCGATTCCGCTGGCTGGAACAGATACCTATTCCCACAACACGGTATATTCCGATGAGACTACCTGGTTTTCTTCCACAGACACCTATTATATGGAAGAAGAGGACACATATGCCTGTGTGGATTTTGACTACGACACAGCTACAGGTCAGCTCCATCAGATTTATCTGTCTTTCCCGGAACGGGATTCCATTACGGTTCTGACGAAGCAGTTTCTGCTGATGTTATATGATGCGGATGCATGGGATATGGAACAGAAGCATCGTTCGGATGCGGCAGACCTGGATGAGTTGTATGCACAGATGATGGAGCCTGGTGTGACCCGGACAGAAGGGGTCTGGTGCGGAGCTGGTATCAATGCTGAATTTCCGGATGCGGAAGATGAAAACTGCAGTGTGTGGATCTATCCTGACAGAAGCAGCGATAGCTACAGTTATGGAGAATATACCGAGAGTCTGTAAATGCCAAAATGTATGATGTGCCTGGGAGGTACAAAACAATTATGAAATCATAAAAATGAGAGGAACAGTACGTATGAAAATCAGAGACATTCTTGCAAAAAACGAACCAACACTTTCCTTTGAGGTATTTCCGCCAAAGACAGAGGATAAATATGAGTCTGTAGAAATGGCTGCTTCCGAGATTGCGAAGCTGAATCCGGCATTCATGAGCGTGACCTACGGCGCAGGCGGCGGTACCAGCCAGTATACGGTTGATATCGCAGCATCCTTAAAGGCAAAGGGGGTTACTCCGTTAGCGCATCTGACCTGCGTTTCATCCACCAGAGAAAAGGTACATTCGGTTCTGGAGCAGTTAAAGGCAGAGGGGATTGAGAATGTACTGGCTCTGCGCGGTGACATTCCAAAGGACGGAAAAGTTGAGAACGACTATCGCTATGCATCGGAACTCATTGCAGAGATCAAGGCATCCGGCGATTTCTGCATTGGTGCAGCCTGCTATCCGGAGGGGCATGTGGAGTCTGTCAATAAGACGGAGGATATCCAGCATCTGAAAGAAAAGGTAGAGGCCGGCTGTGACTTCGTGACTACCCAGATGTTCTTTGACAACAACATCCTATACAATTATCTGTACCGCGTGCGTGAAAAGGGCATTACGGTTCCGGTGATCGCAGGCATCATGCCGGTGACCAATGTAGCCCAGATCAAGCGCATCTGCTCTATGTCCGGAACCTATCTTCCGGCGCGCTTTAAAGCCATTGTTGACCGTTTTGGTGATAATCCTGCGGCTATGAAGCAGGCCGGCATTGCCTATGCAACGGAACAGATCATTGACCTGATCGCGAATCATGTGAACGGCATTCATGTATATTCCATGAATAAGCCGGATGTGGCAGCACAGATTAAGGGCAGCCTTTCCGAAATCATCCGGTAGCAGAAAAGGCCCGGCGTACAAAGCCGGAAGGCCGGGGCAGAAAAACGGAGAGAACAGGATTCATGAAAGAGATATTTCACTGGAACGACAGGGAACTGCTGCGCTATCTGGGCTGCAAAAATGGAACGGTCCCGGATCAGAATCTTACGGATCTGATCGCACAGTGCAAACAGGAGCTGGAGCAGGCGGCTTCTCCCAGAGTGATATGGCGGGAGTATCCGCTCTGCATTCAGGATCACAGCATTGATATGACATGTCTGCAGACGCAGAGCAAAAGCCTGGAACGCAATTTGAAGGATTGCGAACGGGTACTTTTGTTTGCGGCAACGCTCGGAAGCCGGGTAGATGTGCTGCTTCACCGCTACAACATGATCCAGATGAGTAAGGCCGTGGTGATGCAGGCTGCCTCGGTGGCTATGCTGGAGACCTTCTGCGATGAACAGAATCAGAAGCTGAAAGAGGAATACGAAGAAAAGGGCTGGTATCTGCGCCCTCGCTTCAGTCCCGGATATGGAGATTTCCCCCTGGAGTGCCAGCGGCAGATAGCTCCGGCGCTGGAGCTGAATAAAAGGATCGGTGTAACGCTGACAGACAGCCTTCTCATGGCACCGTCCAAGTCGGTGACGGCAGTGATCGGTGTGAGCCGTCTGCCCAGAAACTGTACGGTGCAGGGCTGTGAGGTCTGCGCGAAGCGGGACTGCGCATACCGCAGATAAGGGAAAGGAAGAACGAAAAGCAGACAGAAACTGTGATGGACGCAGAAAAGCTGCGAGGAAAAACGCGAAGGAGATATTGGTTAAACATGGATATATTACAGGAATTACAGAACCGGATCTTATTCTGTGACGGAGGAATGGGAAGTCTTTTGCAGGAAGCAGGATTAAAGCCGGGCGAGCTTCCGGGAACCTGGAACATCACACATCCGGAGGAGCTTGTGAAGATCCACAGAGCATATCTGGAAGCCGGTGCAGATATTGTGACCACAAACACCTTCGGGGTAGACCGGTTAAAGTACAATGATAGCACGGAATTTCAGTTAGAGCCGGTTATCCGTGCAGCAGTGGCAAACGCGAAGGAAGCAATCCGCCAGAGCGGAAAGCAGGCATGGATTGGCCTGGATATGGGACCGACCGGAAAGCTGTTAAAGCCAATGGGGGATCTGGCCTTTGAGGACTGCTGTGCCATCTACCGGGAGGTGGTGGAGATCGGTGCGGATGCCGGCGCGGATTTCATCCTCATCGAGACCATGAGTGACAGCTATGAGACTAAGGCGGCAGTCCTGGCGGCCAAAGAGGGCTGCAGTCTTCCGGTCTTTGTTACGGTTACCTTTGATGAGCGGGGCAAGCTTTTAACCGGCGGCAGTCCGGCCTCCATTGTAGCAATGTTAGAGGGCCTGGGCGTGGATGTACTGGGTATGAACTGCGGACTCGGTCCGGTACAGATGAAAGAGATCTTGAAAGATATCCTGGAGGTTTCCTCCATTCCGGTCATGATCAATCCAAATGCAGGTCTGCCGAGAAGTGAGAATGGAAAGACGGTTTACGATATTGATGCGGCTCATTTTGCAAAGACCGAGGAAGAAATCGTGGATATGGGCGCCCGGATCGTGGGCGGCTGCTGCGGCACCACGCCGGAGCACATCCGCATGGTGGCAGAGCTCTGCAGGGATAAAAAGCCGGTGCCGGTGACAAAGAAAAACCGCACCGTGGTTTCCTCCTTTGCGCAGGCAGTTGAGATCGGAAGGGACCCGGTTATCATCGGTGAGCGCATCAACCCGACAGGTAAATCAAAGTTTAAGCAGGCTCTGCGGGATCACAATCTGGAATACATTTTAAGAGAGGGCGTGACCCAGCAGGATCACGGTGCCCATGTTCTGGATGTAAACGTAGGACTTCCGGAGATCGATGAGCCGGCCATGCTGGAGGAGGTAGTTCGGGAGCTGCAGAGCATCATTGACCTGCCGCTTCAGCTGGACACCACGGATCCGGTGGCTATGGAGCGGGCAATGCGTGTATACAACGGCAAGCCTCTCATCAACTCCGTAAACGGAAAGGAAGAGTCCATGCGCACGGTATTTCCGCTGGTACAGAAGTACGGAGGCGTTGTAGTGGCGCTGGCGCTGGATGAGGGCGGTATCCCGGAGACAGCTGAGGGCCGTATCCGGGTGGCGGAGAAGATTTATAAGACCGCGGCAGAGTACGGCATTGGGCCGGAAGACATCATCATCGATGCCCTGTGCCTGACGGTAAGCTCCGACAGCCGGGGCGCCATCACCACACTGGAAACTCTGCGGAGAGTGAGGGATGAGCTTCACGGAAAGACCATTCTTGGTGTGTCCAACATTTCCTTCGGACTGCCGCAGCGTGAAATCATTAATGCTGCGTTCTTTACCATGGCAATGCAGAACGGGTTAAGTGCAGCCATCATCAATCCGAATTCCGAAGCCATGATGCGTGCATACTACAGTTTCCGCGCACTGATGAATTTAGATCCGCAGTGCAGCGAGTATATTTCTGTTTACAGCGGTCAGGTGGCCAGCCTTGGACAGAGCGCAGTGACCGGAAATGGCGGTGCGTCTGCCGGCAGTGCATCCGGAGCAGCGGACGGACAGGGAACGTCAGACCTGCATGCCAGTATTGTAAAAGGACTGAAGGATCAGGCTGTGCATGCGGCAAAGGAATTGCTGACGGTTCAGGACGCACTGGATGTGATCAACAGCCAGATCATCCCGGCACTGGATGTGGTCGGAAAGGGCTTTGAGAAGGGAACCATGTTCCTGCCGCAGCTTCTGATGAGCGCAGAGGCAGCAAAGGGCGCCTTTGAGGTAATCAAAGAGAAGATGGATGCCAGCGGACAGAAGCAGGAGAAGAAGGGGACCATCATCCTGGCAACGGTAAAGGGAGATATTCATGATATCGGAAAGAATATCGTCAAGGTTCTTCTGGAAAACTACAGCTATGATGTGCTGGATCTTGGCAAGGATGTTCCGCCTGAGACCATCGTGGAGACGGCAGTGGAGAAACACATTCAGCTGGTAGGACTGTCTGCGCTGATGACCACCACCGTGCCGAGCATGGAAGAAACCATTGTGCAGCTTCGCAAGGCAGCGCCGTGGGCCAGGGTCATGGTAGGCGGCGCCGTGCTGACTCAGGAATATGCCGATACCATGGGGGCAGACCAGTACTGCCGTGATGCCATGGCCTCTGTAAATTACGCGGAGCAGGTGTTCGGCCTTACAAAATAGTAAGAAATTTTTAAAGGAATAGAAATTGAATCTCCACTCTGTCTGAATTACACTAAGATACATGGACTGAAGCAATCAGATAGAAGGGAGATTTTTTTTGATGTTATTTCATAAGAACAGTACAGGAAAACGTCTGGCGGCGCTCACACTCTGCGGGCTTTTTGTTCTGCAGACTCCGGCGGTACCGGCCATGGCGGCAGAAACGCTGACGGTGCAGGAACAGGGCTTTTACCGCAGTGACGGAACGAAGCTTGAGGGAGCTGTGGCCAAGGGCGTAACCATTTCCAAATATCAGAATCAGGCGGGAGCCATTGACTGGGATGCCGTGAAGGCAGACGGAGTAACCTTTGCCATGATCCGGATCGGATATCTGAATGATCCGGATCCTTATTTCCGGGAGAATATGGAAGGAGCCATCAGTCACGGAATCCGTGTGGGTGTCTTCCTTTACTCCATGGCACTAGATGAGGAAACAGCCCGGCAGGAGGCACAGTTTGTGCTGGAGCAGATCCGCGGATACAAGATTTCCTACCCGGTGGCCTATGATGTGGAATCCAAATATCTGCTGGATAACGGAAAGACTCCGCAGGAGCTGGCAAACCAGACCAATGTCTTCTGCAAGGCCATTGCAGCTGCCGGATACCGGCCGATGCTTTATGGCAACAATCAGTGGCTGACGAATTACGTGGATGTTTCCCAGGTGCCGTATGATATCTGGTATGCACGCTATGGAACAAACGGCGAGTTCCAGAACCGCAAGATCTGGCAGTTTACGGAGACCGGTTCTGTAGCCGGTATAACCGGAAATGTCTGCATTGAGGCTTCCTACTATGATTATCCGGAGCTGGCAGCAGGCAATACCGGAAACGCAACCTATACGGTTGGTTCTTATGTAAATGCAGGTCCGGGTGTAGGTGTTCCGGCTTCGTCAGCAACCCGGGAAACACCGGAAGCAGGAGCGTCGACCGATACCAGGCCAGGTCCGTCTGCACAGGAAGAACAGCAGCAAAAGAGCAGTGAATCTCCGGTTCAGACAGCCGGACAGGATGAAAGCCAGTTGACGAAATCTCCATCAGAGCAGTAAAAATGGTAAGATCCATAAAAGAAAAACGGCAGAACAGCGCAACAGCTCTCTGCCGTTTTTCTTGAAATACCGCTTGTATTTACGTAAGCCTTTCGGTAGAATAGAGCTAGGCTGAATCTGGGATTCTCTTTGGAAACGGAGAGATGAACATGAAGAATAAACAATCTGTAATTTTTAAATGGCTGATGCTGCTGTTTGGTCTGCTGGCAGCTGGAGCCTTTTACAGCTGCAGCAGTCGGGATACAGGGCAGAAAGCCGTTGCTGCACAGGAAAACAGGGCATTTCAGGCGGAGAGCACGCCGGATATGGCCGGAGACCGGACAGAAACATCAGCGTGCGCGGCAATGGCCGGAGAAGGTGAATCGGAACAAAACGCAGAGTCTGGGAATGATATGGAAACAGCTGCTTTGTCTGAGTCGGAAGTCTGCTATGTATATGTCTGCGGAGAGGTCTTTTCTCCGGGGGTATACATAGTCTCAGAGGGCGCGCGGATCTATGAGGCGGTCGATCTTGCAGGCGGTTTTACGCAGCAGGCCGCAGAATCATGGCTGAATCTGGCAGAGCCTGTCATAGATGGCATGAAGCTGGAGATCCCATCCAGAGCTCAGGTGAAGGACCCTTCCTGGCTGGCGCAGCATCCATATGGCAGCACTGCCGGGAGCGGGACAGTAAACGGAGCGGGAACCAGATCCGCTGCATCGCCGGAGACGGTCCTGGTTAATATCAATACGGCATCTCTGGAAGAGCTGATGATGTTAAAGGGAATTGGATCATCCAGGGCAGAGGACATCATCCGGTACCGGGAGGAGGCCGGCGGTTTTACGAAAATTGAAGATATCATGAAAGTGCCGGGAATCAAGAACACGGCCTTTCAGAAAATAAAAGAAAACATTACAGTATAGGGAATAGGTGAGAACATGGCAAAGATTCTGGTGGTTGATGATGAAAAACTGATCGTGAAAGGCATCCGTTTCAGTCTGGAACAGGACGGAATGGAAGTAGACTGCGCGTTTGACGGCGAAGAGGCGATCAATCTTGCAAAGCAGACGGAGTACGACGTAGTCCTTCTGGATGTCATGCTTCCAAAGCATGACGGATTTGAGGTCTGTCAGGCAATCCGGGAGTTTTCAGAGATGCCAATCATCATGCTGACTGCCAAGGGCGGAGACATGGACAAAATCCTGGGTCTGGAATACGGCGCGGACGATTATGTGACTAAGCCGTTTAATATTCTGGAGGTAAAGGCACGCATCAAGGCCATCATGCGCAGAAACTCGAAGAAATCTGCCAGGGCTAAAGAGGCAGAAAACAAGATGGTAACGGCCGGAGACTTAAAGCTTGACCGGGAGGGCCGCCGGGTCTTTATCGGAGAGAAGGAGATCAACCTGACGGCAAAAGAGTTCGACCTTCTTGAACTGCTGGTATGCAATCCGAATAAGGTCTACTCCAGAGAGAGCCTGCTGACCTTTGTTTGGGGCAATAAGGCATCGGAGTCCGGTGATGTCCGGACCGTGGACGTCCACGTAAGACGCCTTCGTGAAAAGATCGAGCCGAGCCCGAGCGATCCAAAATATGTACACACAAAATGGGGGGTCGGCTATTACTTCCGGGCATAAGACAGAAACGCTGTGGTTTTAAGAAAGTAAACTGCGGTATGAGAGGTGGAGCATCATGGGACAGAGCAGATGGAAGAACCGGTGGAGAAGGCTGGACAATACAGCCAAGATATTCCCGGTGATCGCAAATGAAAATGTAAGTCAGGTATTTCGGATTGCCGCAACTTTGAAAGAACCGGTAAATCCGGAACTCCTTAGTAGGGCGCTGGAGGAAATCCTGCCGGAGATCCGCAATTTCCGGGTGAAGCTGCGCAGGGGACTTTTCTGGTATTATTTTGAGGAAAATGACCGGATCCCGCAGGTAAAGCGTGAGAATACGTATCCATGCCGTTTTATCGATCCGCATGGAAATCAGCGCTTTTTGTTCCGGGTCACGTATTATGAGAAACGGATCAATCTGGAGGTATTCCATGCGCTGACAGACGGTCTCGGCGCGGTGAATTTTTTAAAGTGCCTGATCAGGCAGTACCTGCGGCTGGCAGCCGGTGTATCGGAAGGAATGACGCAGGACGATGAAAAAGCCAGAAACCAGGAGGTCTTCCATGTTCAGGACAGTTATCTGGAGCATGGTGAGGATGGAAAGCCGCGCAGCTACAGCTCGAAACCGGCATACCAGCTGGAGGGACATTATCTTCCGCTGGGAAGTGGTCAGGTCCTGCATGGTTATGTGCCGGTGAGCCGGCTGAAGACTGTTTGCAAACAGCATGGAGTCAGTATTACCAAGTATCTGGCAGCAGCACTGATCTGGGCAATCTGGCAGGAGTATCTGGGTGGAAGAAGCAGCAGGCGGGCCGTAGTCCTGAATCTGCCGATCAATCTGCGCGCCTTCTTCGGCTCTGATACGATGGCGAATTTCTTTGCGGTTACCATGATCGGCTGGCTGTTTCGTAATCCGGACATTCCGTTTGAGGTGCTGCTTAAGAAGGTGAGCAGTCAGATGGACAGCAAGATTGACAAGGATAAGCTGGCAGAAAGCATTGCCTACAATGTTTCCAATGAGAAAAAGTGGTATCTGCGGGCAATCCCGCTGTTCCTGAAAGTACCGGCGCTTTCTCTGGTGTTCCGCTTAAAGGACCGTGCCTATACCATGACACTATCCAATATCGGGCCGGTTCAGATGGAGCCGGAGTATGCGGACCTCATCGAGAGGTTCCACTTAATGATCGGTGTATCCAGGCGCCAGCCGGTGAAGTGTGCGGTTTGTGCGTACAAAGATGAGATGGTCATTACCTTTACTTCTGTCTTTGCGGACAGCCGTCTGCAAAAGCAGTTTTTCCGAAAATTAAAGGCGGACGGTGTGCCGGTGCGCTTCGAGGGAAATGAGCTTTCTGCTGCGGCAAAGCGGGATATCTATCCGCGTGTCCGTAAGGTACTGATCCGGCGCGGAGGCGCAGAGGAGAAGGCAACCCGCATGGCAAAGCAGGTAGGAAATACCGGTATGGGAGCCGCAAAGGAAATCCGCGATTATGTAAGCGGACGCAGAAGCTGGAGGGAAGAATTAAGACGGCGGCTGCATATCTGAAAAAATGAACAAACCGTTCATGCAAAGCATGAGCTGCAACAGACAGGACTTAAGACGGAGGATGATTACTTGAAGAACAAAGAAGTGAGTCTGCGGGGAAAACTGGTGCGGGATATGATGAAGAACATGATGGATTCTGCCATGGGTCACAAGATCCAGACCGGGGAATACCGGATGGACCCGAAAGAACCTGCATGGATCTGTCCGCCGGATTATGAATATGAGATCGTGGGGATGGAGCATTTTAAAATGGAATATCTGCGTCCGGCCGGAGTCTGTACAGGCCGTGTGATTCTCCAGCTTCACGGTGGCGGCTACATCGGCCCTATGAAAAATATTTACCGGGATTTTGCGATTCAGTACTGTCGCAGGAGCTTTGGCGGTGATGTGCTGACCGTCGATTATCGTGTGGCTCCGGAGCATCCGTATCCGGCAGCCCTGGAGGATGCAGTGGCAGCTTATCAGTGGCTGATCGGGGAAAAGCACTATGAAGCAGACAAGATCGTGATCGCAGGGGATTCCGCCGGCGGCGGCCTGGCTCTTGCCCTGGTCATGTATCTGCGGGATCATGGTATGGATCTGCCGGCAGGGGTACTGGTGATGTCTCCCTGGACGGATCTGACCAACAGCGGGAAATCTTATCAGACCAATTTTAACCGCGATCCGCAGTTTGGAGGTACTACAGACAATATGCTGTTTCACAGTACCTACATTGGAGATGCAGACCCGGAGAATCCGTATATTTCTCCTCTGTTTGGAAGCTTTGAACAGTTTCCGCCCATTTTATTTCAGGTAGGAAGCGAGGAAGTGCTGTTAGATGATACCTTAAGGGTGGCCGAGAAAGTCCGCAAAACTCACGGAAAGCTGCGGGTCACCGTATACGAGGGCATGTTCCATGTTTTTCAGATGGCGCTGCGTCTGATCCCGGAGAGCAGAGAGGCATGGGATGAGGTCAGCCATTTTCTGGAGATCATCTACTGCATTGAGCGAAAGAAAGAGGGAAAAACCGTAAAACGGGTAAAGTCCGGAAGGGAAAGAAGCAGGAGAGAGTCATGAAAATTACACTGGTGACGGTAGGAAAAATAAAAGAAAAGTTTTACACAGATGCCATTGCGGAATACGCGAAGCGTCTGAGCCGGTACTGCAAGCTGGAGATCATCCAGGTGGCAGATGAGAAAACACCGGATAAGGCCAGCGAAGCAGAAGAACTGCAGATCAAAGATAAGGAAGGAAAGCGGATCCTGGAGCAGATCAAGGACGGCGCGTTTGTGATTGTCCTGGCAATCAATGGAAATATGCTGGATTCAGTGGAACTGGCAGAACGGATTGACAAGCTTGGCATAGGCGGAGTCAGCCAGCTGGTCTTTGTGATCGGAGGCTCTCTGGGGCTTTCCGAGACCGTGCTGAGCCGTGCTGATTACAAACTGAGTTTTTCCAGAATGACATTTCCGCATCAGCTGATGCGAGTAATCCTGTTAGAACAGATTTATCGCAGCTACCGGATCATTCATAAAGAGCCGTATCACAAATAAAATAAATTCAGATAGGAGGGTGTTTTATTTTGAAGAACTGGAAAACGAAAATTGCACTGATTTTGACAGCTGGTCTTTTGTCTGCAGCAGGGGCGGTAACAGCTCTGGCAGCATCCAGGACCAGACTGGACACGGTATCCGATGTTTACTGGGGAGATGACGGTACCACTGCAAACTGGGATGCAGTAGATGACGCCTACCAGTATGAAATCCGGCTTTTCTGCAATGACAGCCAGATGGATACGGTGAAAACCAAAAAGGACTATTACGACATGGAAAAGAAAATGACAAAAGAGGGTGATTACACATTCAAGGTGCGCGCTCTTGCAAAGTCTGGTTCCAAGGAGTTCAGTGATGGCTACTGGTCGGAAGAGTCAGAGACAACCTATATTTCTGAGAGCTTTGCGGAGATGATCAGAAACGGCGGAAGTACTTCCGCGCTGAAAAACGGAGGTCCGGGAGCCGGAAACGGTTCTGAGGCAGAAACAGAAAAAGAAACCTCTGTCGTGATCCAGGCGAAATGGATCCGGGAAGAAAGCACGGGCCGCTGGTGGTACCGGAATTCAGATGGCAGCTATCCGAAGGGCGGCTGGTGGCAGGATCCGGCAAGCGGAATCTGGTATTTCTTTGATGAGCAGGGCTACATGCAGACTGGCTGGATCGACTGGAACGAAAAGCGCTACTACTGCACGGAGAGTGGTGCCATGGCGATAGGTGAGTACACTATTGAAGGCATGCAGTACCGGTTTGATGCTTCCGGCGCGTTGCAGCAGTGACGAAATGCAATTTTCTTTAAAATGAATAAAAAACACCCCTTCCCTCATATATATTATGCAGGGGAGGGGTGTTTTTTGGATAAGCGGGAAGAACTGATCAAGATTTTTTCTAAAGATATCCGTGAGATCTTAAAGCAGGTCACGGTAGATTTCGAACAGGTACAGGAGATACGGCTGCGGGTCCATGCCCCGCTTCTGATGATCTGCAGCAACCGTGAGTATTATATCACACGGGAAGGAAATCTGAGCATGCGCGCGGAAGAAGCATATCTGGTGACAAGGGATGCGTTAAAGGAAACGCTGGATTACATGAGCAGCTATTCCCTCTATGCCTTCGAGGAAGAAATCAGGCAGGGGTTTATTACGATCCAGGGTGGACACCGCATCGGCATCGCCGGAAAGATCATCACAGACGGTCACGGGATTCGCAGCATGAAGTTCATTTCCTTCATCAATGTTCGTCTGTCCCACCAGGTGAAAGGGTGTGCAGGGACGGTGCTTCCATATCTGTATGACCGGGACATGATCTTTCATACGCTCATCGTATCGCCGCCGCGATGTGGAAAAACCACACTTTTGCGGGATATTATCCGGCAGGTGTCAAATGGCAGCAGGGAGCATGCGGGGCTGACCATCGGGGTGATCGATGAGCGTTCGGAGATTGGAGCCTGTTACCAGGGGATTCCGCAGAATGAGCTGGGGATCCGGACGGATATTCTGGACTGCTGCCCCAAGGCTCAGGGAATGATGATGCTGATCCGGACTATGTCACCTCAGGTGATCGCGGTGGACGAGATTGGAAGCCGGGAAGATCTGGAGGCGATCGAGTATGTGATGAACTGCGGCTGCAAGCTGGTAGCCACGGTGCATGGAAATTCAATGGAGGACATCAGACAGAAACCGGTGCTGAGAAAGATGGTGCTGGAAAAGTGGTTTGAGCGGTATGTAATTTTAAATAACAGGGGAAAAGTGGGCAATATCGGGGAAATCTACGATTCCAGGGGATGCAGGCTTTACCCGGTGGGAGGTGAGTGCTTTTGAACATGCAGGGATGGATGAAGCTGTCTGGTGCAGTCTGTATTCTGTGTGGAGCGGCCGGAACCGGCATCTGGTTTGCCGGGCGGTACCGTCAGCGGATTCTGGAGCTGGAGCAGTTAAAGCAGATGGTATTTCTTTTAAAAGGACAGATTCTGTATGCCGGCGCACCTCTTCCGGAAGCTTTCGGGACGGTGGGCAAACGGGTGGCCGGAACTCTGGGAAACCTGTTTCAGGAAACGGCAGCTCTGCTGGAGGCACAGCCCGGAGAGCCATTTCCGACAGTATGGAGGAATGTGGTTTCCGGGATGGAGGGGAAGACGGCACTTTCAAAGTCGGACAGGCAGATGCTGGAGTCTCTGGGCGAGCATCTTGGCTTTTTAGATCGGGAGACCCAGGAGAGGACATTGCTCCTGTATCTGGAACAGGTGGATACAGAGCTTCTGGTTTTGCGGGAACACAAACAGGAACGCTGCAGGCTGTATACCAGTCTCGGTGTCATGGGCGGTCTGTTTCTTGCGGTGATCCTGGTCTGATGGAGGGTACATATGGGCGTGAATCTGATTTTTCGCATTGCCGCGGTGGGAATCCTGGTATCTGTGATCTGTCAGGTACTGCGGCATAGCGGACGGGAGGAACAGGCATTTCTGACCAGTCTGGCGGGGCTGGTGCTTGTTCTGTTCTGGCTTGTGCCATATATTTATGAGCTGTTTGAAACTATGAAAAATCTGTTTGCATTGTAGGGGACGGTATGACAGTAGTAACAGTGGGAATCATTGGGATCATGACAGTGCTGATGGCAGTCCAGCTAAAAAGCCTGAAAGGAGAGTATGGCCTGTATCTGGTGCTGGCAGCAGCCTGTGTCATTTTTTTTTATGGGACGCTACGGCTGAAAGGAATTCTGGATGGTCTGCAGAAAATCCAGGATATGATCCGTATCAATCCGGTTTATCTGAATACGCTGCTGAAAATGACAGGCATCACTTATATCGTGGAATTTGCTTCCGGAATTTGCAGGGATGCCGGGTACGCGGCATTGGGCACCCAGATTGAAATTTTTGGAAAGCTTTCTATTCTGGCAGTCAGTATTCCGGTTATTCTGGCACTGCTGGATACGCTGCAGGGATTTCTGGCATGAGGCGGGGGAGAAGATGGCTGGTCTCGTTTGCTGCCGGCTTTTTTTTATTCTGTATATTCTGCCGGTTCTGGCCCGAAGACAGAGTATGGGCCATGGATACAGCTGCGGTGGAGTCTGTACTTTCAGGGGACGGGCTTTCCGGCATTGGGGATATTGAGGATTATCTGAAACAGGAGCTGGGCAGCTCCGGCCATCGTATTTGTTTCGCGGATCTGATGCGGGCACTGGCGTCCGGAAATCTGAAGGAAGCGTCATCGCTGTGTCTGGAGGGACTTCGTCAGGCGGCTTTGGGAGAACTGCAGGGAAAAAACCGCATGGCGGGACGTCTTCTGGCGCTTGGTCTGTTTGGAGCTCTGTTTGCCGGATTTTCTGAAGTCTTTTCCGTGGGCCCTGTGGCGGAAACCGGATTTTTCCTGACCTATCTGATGATGTTCGCGATTTTGGCGGCTGTTTTCGGGGAAAGTGCGGGAGCCGCGGCACAGGTGCTGGAACGTCAGATCCAGTTTATGAAGGTACTGCTTCCCTCGTATTTTACCGCGGTGGTCTGGTCCGGCGCAGGATTTTCTTCCGCGGCGTGGTATGAAGCAGCCCTGTTTCTGATCGCAGGAGTACAGAAGCTTTATGCCGGGCTTCTGCTTTCACTCGTACGGATCTATTTTCTGGCAGTACTGGCAGGATCCATGGTGAAAGAGGATATGTTTTCACGGATGACGGAACTTTTAAGATCCGGGATCAGCTGGGGAAGCCGATCACTGATCGGGATCGTGTTGGGATTTCAGCTGATCCAGGGCATGGTGCTTCCATATGCAGATTCTGTGAAGAATGCCGGAATGCAGCGGCTTTTACAGGCAATTCCCGGAATCGGAGACGGGGCGGGAGCGGTGACAAAGCTGATGATGGGATCCGGCGTGCTCATTAAAAATACCATGGGCGCAGCGGCTGTTCTGCTGCTGTTTGTGCTTTCTATCCTGCCACTGGCAAGGATTCTGGTTCTGTATCTGCTTTACCGAGGGGTGGCAGCTGTGCTGCAGCCGGTAGCAGATAATCGTCTGACAGCCTGTCTGAGCGGTGCGGCCCAGGCTCAGGCAATGCTGCTGAGAGTGGCAGCGTCAGGATTTTTGCTGTTTGCAGTTACCATTGCACTGATCTGTCAGGGAACGAATGCGGCTTACCTGTCATCGTAGAGAAGAAGGCCTGGTATGCGGGAACGTGTGCCTGAACCAAAGTGTTGTGGAAAAGGGAGGTGGCTGTGTGACGGCGGTATACGAATGGATCCGAAACCTGGTGGCATTCTTCCTGTTTTTGTCGGTGATGGAAAATCTGCTTCCGGGGCAGAAATACGGAAAGTATATCCGGCTGTTTGCAGGTATGGTACTGATCCTTCTGGTGGCGGAGCCATTTACCTCCGGATTTGACCTGGAAGAAGTGCTGGCACGCAGTTACGAGAATCTGGTGCTCCGCTGGGAGGCCGGAGAACTGCAGGATGATCTGGGAGCGGAAGAGCAGGAATATCTGGGCCGGGTACTTTCCGAGTATGAGGAAGCGGTCAGCCAGGATATACAGGAACTGGCCAGGTCCTGCGGCCTGGATTTGTCAGAATGCAGCGTTCACATTGAGAACAATGAAAACAGTCCGCAATTTGGGACGGTGCAGAGCATTTTTGTGGTTTTGCCGCAACAGTCTGGAGAAACGGAAAAAGAGAAGCTGTCAAATAAGATTCAGGAATATTATGGTCTGGAGGAGCGGTATGTGGAAATTGAAATTGCCGGAGGGGAAGGACCGGTGGATTTTTCTTCTGACGGTGGGGGTGATCCTGTGTATTCTGGCATTCCCGGTGGGAAGTAAGAGCAGCAGAGGAACTCTGCCGCTATCCCGGATGGAAGCTGAAAACGTAACGGCTTCTGCGCCAGGCAGCCAGGATGCGGCGGCCTATGAGCAGAAGCTGGAAAAGCGGGTGCGGGAAATCCTGCGGGGTGTTTCCGGCGTGGGGGAAGTGGATGTGATGATCGTACTAAAATCCTCTGTGGAAAAGGTGATCCAGGTGGACAACAGCAGCTCGAAGTCAGTGACCACAGAAAAGGGGAGCGGAACAGACCGTTCTGTGGAAACGATGGATCAGGAGCACAATACGGTGCTG
Source organism: Ventrimonas sp. (assembly GCF_048380235.1). Classification (NCBI taxonomy): domain Bacteria; kingdom Bacillati; phylum Bacillota; class Clostridia; order Lachnospirales; family Lachnospiraceae; genus Ventrimonas; species Ventrimonas sp. Next base: position 59,172 of record NZ_DBFCCJ010000076.1, read on the forward strand.
ACAGGGAGCGGAAGCGGTCAGGAACCTGTGGTGGCAAAGGAGGTTTATCCGGAGATTGCCGGAATTATCATCAGCGCCTCAGGGGGAGGAAATGCATCGGTCCAGGCAGAGATTTCCGGGGCTATGGAGGCATTATTCGGACTTCCGGCGAATAAAATAAAAGTGTTAAAGCGGGTGGAGTGAAAGAAGGAGCGTCGGTATGAAGCTGAAACGGGAAGGAACACCAAAACAGGACATCAATATGAAAAAACTGTTTCGAAGGAACCAGATCATCATTACAACTCTGGCCATCATGATCGCGGCTGCCGGATATCTGAATTATGCCGGAAAAAGGGATCTGGCAGCCAGTACCGGAGAAGACATCTATCAGGCCGGAACCTTTGATATTTCGGAAGAGGATCTGCTGGCGGAAAACCAGAAAAAGGGACAGGAGGATACCGCCATGATCGAGGAAGCACAGCCACAGGCGGAAGGAACAAAGCTTCAGGCGGAAGCATCGCAGGATGGAAGCTTTCTGGCAGAGGCAGATGCGGGAACGGACCAGGCTGTGATTGACAGCTGGGACGGCGGTGAGGAAGCCGGCATGGAAAATCCGGGTGAAGCGGTACTGACCAGCGGGCTTACTGTATCAGATTACATAGCCGGCGTGCAGTTAAACCGGGAGCAGATCCGCGCAAGAAATAAGGAAACTTTAAATTCCATCATTAACAGCACGAACATTGATGAGGCTGCCAAGCAGGAGGCAATCCAGAACATGATCGCCATGACGGCGGTGGCAGAAAAGGAGAATGCTGCGGAGACGCTTTTGCAGGCCCGGGGCTTTGCAGATCCGGTGGTGAGCCTGACGGACGGCAAGGTAGACGTTGTGATTCATGCACCTTCCATCACGGACCAGCAGCGCGCACAGATCGAGGATATTGTAAAGCGGAAAACAGAAGTCGGGGCTGAAAACATCATTATCACACTCCTGAATCTTGAGGACTAAAGGAAAAAAGCCCCTTTGCAAATCAGGGCAGATTTGTTATACTATAGGAAACATGGATTTCTGGTGAAGGCTATGGAATCTGTCTGATCTGAGGAGGGAATACTGTGGCAGAGTTAGAAGGAAGAAATACACATAAATTATATGAAAAAGAGATGATGGGCGAGGTGCGTATTGCGGATGAAGTGGTAGCTATCATTGCGGGCCTGGCAGCAACAGAGGTAGATGGCGTGGATTCCATGGCCGGCAACATCACCAATGAACTGGTAGGAAAGCTGGGTATGAAGAATCTGTCTAAGGGTGTAAAAGTGGACGTAACCGAGGAGCATGTGTCTGTAGATCTGTCTTTAAACATCAAGTATGGCTACAACATCCCGGATGTGAGCGAACGTGTTCAGGACCGAGTGAAGTCTGCTATTGAGAACATGACCGGCCTTACTGTGCTGGATGTCAATATCCGCATTGCAGGCGTCAACATTAACGAGCAGTAAAACAGAATATAAAGCAGGAAAGCTGGCCGGGGAAAAGGGCCGGCTTTTTTGTTTCAGAGGAAAGTGCGTCCAGTGAAACTTCAATCTGCGGATGCCTTGCGAAAAATACGACAATAAAATATCGATAGTTACATTTTTGTGAGAATGGTGTTATAATCTATGCATGTTTTGCGAAAAGAACAATTTGGATCGCTGCCTGGGATTGGGAGAACAAAGGAGGAAATAGTGATGAATCTTGCATTTTGCATTCCATTTGCAGGACTGCTGCTTTGCATCGCGGTGCTTCCGCTCATCAAAGCAGAGTGGTGGGAGACACATCAGCCGCATGCGGTTATATTCTGGTCGCTGTTGTTTGTGCTGCCGTTTGCATTTGTGTACGGACCGGGACAGGCGTTTGAGAAGGTGCTTGAGTGTATCGTAGATGATTATCTGACCTTTATCATTCTGCTGTTCGGTCTGTTCTGCGTGTCTGGTAATATTACCCTGGAGGGGGATCTGGCCGGATCCCCGCGCATTAACGTGGGACTTCTTCTGATCGGCACCATGCTATCCAGCTGGATCGGTACGACGGGGGCCAGTATGCTGATGGTGCGCCCGGTCATTAAGATGAATGCCTGGAGAAAACGGAGAAGCCACATCATGGTGTTCTTCATTTTTCTGATCTCCAATATTGGCGGCTGCCTGACTCCGATCGGAGATCCGCCGCTGCTGATGGGATTTATGCGCGGCATTCCTTTTTTCTGGAGCCTGCATCTCTTGCCGGTTCTGCTGTTTAATGCAGTCATTCTGCTGACCATTTTTTATTTTCTGGACCGCAGGGCTTACCGCAGGGATATCGCGGATGGTTTAAAGCCGGATATCAGTAAACCAGGTACGGAGGTCCACATTCTGGGACTCCATAACCTGATCTTTCTGGTCATGATCGTGGCGGCTGTCATCTTAAGCGGAACTCTTCCTGGGATGGAAGCATTCCGGGATGCGGAGGGCGCAGTGCGCGGAATCCGGCTGTTTGGTGAAGTGACCTTAACCTATCCGGCCCTGATCGAGATCGTGATGATTCTTACGGCGGCCTTTCTGTCTTTTAAAACGACAAATGTGGAAATCCGCCGGAAGAACCACTTTACCTGGGGAGCTATCCACGAGGTTGCAGTACTTTTTATCGGCATCTTTATTACCATGCAGCCGGCACTCATGATTTTAAAGGCAAATGGCGCAAGTCTTGGTTTAAGCAAACCTTTTGAGATGTTCTGGGCTACGGGATGTCTGTCCAGCTTCCTCGATAACACGCCGACCTATCTGGTATTTCTGACCACAGCCGGGGCCCTTGGCTTTACCGAAGGTATGACGACCATTTTGGGAACGGTTCCGATCGCTATGCTTGAGGCTATTTCCTGTGGCGCTGTATTTATGGGAGCAAATACCTATATCGGCAATGCTCCGAACTTTATGGTCAAATCCATTTCTGACGAGAATGGTATCCGGATGCCTTCGTTTTTTGGCTATCTGCTCTGGTCTGTTACATTTTTGATTCCGGTATTTTTGCTGGACACGCTGGTATTCTTTTTATAAGGAGGAGAACAGACTATGGAATATACACAGGAAAGTCTCCGCGAGCTTGCGGAGCGGATCTACGACCTGGATGCAGAAGTTTATACCCGTCTTGGTTCTTCCCTGGGCCGTGTGTTCAACCGGGACCGGGAACGCTGCGTGACGGAGATCGTCCAGCTGATGATGCAGCGTGACAGCGGTCATCAGCTTCGAAGTGAGCTGGCCCTGATCAGCAATATGGCCCGCACCATCCCGGATAAGGAAAGCCGCTCTATGATCATGCGGGAATACACGGGTATTCTGCATGAGGTGATGGCATTGCCTACCAGTTTTGGAGATGGAGATGTACTGGATCAGAGGATGGCCAGCTTAAATGCACTGAATCTGGAAAACCGTTTCACCGGCAAGGACCATCTGATCATCTGCATCAGCCGTACCTATGCCTGTGGCGGCAATGAGATTGGATTTACCCTGGCAGACCGCCTGCGGATCAATTACTATGATGCGGAAATCTTCTCTGCGGTGTTAAAACGCCTGGAGGCAGAAAAAGACCATGTAAAGGATCTGAGCAGTTATCCGGGAAAAACTCTGGACATGGCAAATCAGGAAACTGCTTTCGCGAAGCCGCAGAAGATGACGCTGAAAACCTGGGCTGCCGAATTCAGCCGGTATCACGGTTTAAGTAAACGGGATGCAATCTTTTTTAACCAGAGTGACCTGATCTGCGAGATGGCGCGACATGAAGATTTTATTGTGATGGGCCGCTGTGCCGATGTGATCCTGACCAACAATCATATTCCGCACATCAGTATTTTTATTACGGCACCATTTGAGCAGCGTCTGCGTCGTGCTATGAAAATCCACCCGGATTTCAGTGAGAAGAAGACAAAGCACCTGCTCAGGAAGCTGGACCGGGATCATCAGAATTATTACCATTTCTTTACCGGAAGAAAATGGGGCAATGCTTCTAACTATGATCTGTGTTTAAATAGTGCTGCTTATGGAATTGATGGTTCTGTGGATTTTATTCTGCGTATGCTGGACCGGGAGGGAAGGCTGAATTTCCCACAGTAATTCAGCAGTGGAACAGAATGATCCCACCGATAGCGACCAGTGCCCCGATTACTTTTTGCCATTCAAATGATGCTTTTTCCACGCCGAAGCATCCGAACAGCTCGATCAGATAAGCCACAATGATCTGGGTCACTACAATAAAGAGCGTGGCTTTTGCGGGTCCGAGTCTATCCATACTGCGTATGACGGTCCAGGTGATGAAGGCACCCAGAACCCCGCCGATGGCCATGTACCGGGGCCGTACAGAGAGCAGGGAGGAAATAGGGGTCCGCTCGGAAAACAGCCAGAGAACCACACAGGTGAAAAAGGCGCTGATCTGGACCCAGCCTGCAGAAAGCCAGATGCCGGTCTGCCGGGTCAGTCCGGTGTTTAAGACACCCTGAATGCTCATGAGGGCACCAGATATCAGGGCAATCAGAAATCCAAACATAAAAATATCTCCTTTCATAAGAAAATAAAAACTTTGCCGCATAAGATGTTTTTTAGTGTGTCTTCTGCGGCAGTTTTTATACCAGGTGAAGGCGGCTGGACTTGTGAAACAGAAAAAAGTATGCTATGATAATGCGTAAGATTGAATAACTGTGCGGAAGACACTGAACAGTTACATCAGGAGGAAGAAAGACAGATGACCAGAAGAGAGATGCGTGAGCATTGTTTTAAGATCCTGTTTGGAGTGGAATTCTACCCGACAGAGGAAATAAAGACCCAGGTGGAGCAGTATTTTGACGCTCCGGAAGAGGATGACGTTGCAGAAAACGGAACAGAAGAGATTGTCCACAATGTGGAGATGAAAGAGGTTGACCGCACATTCCTGACTGACCGTGTGGAGGGAATTGTCGGAAAGATCCCGGAACTGGATGCCCGCATCGACGAAGTAGCTCAGGGTTGGAAGACCAGCCGCATGGGAAAGGTAGAGCTTACCATCCTGCGCCAGGCTGTTTATGAGATGCAGTATGACAGCGAGGTGCCTTCCAAGGTGGCCATCAATGAGGCGGTAAATCTTGCGAAGAAATTTGGCGGAAAGGATTCACCGGCATTTATCAACGGTGTTCTGGCGAAGTTAGTGACCGAGGAATAATATGGCAAGTGTGTATTCTGTTTCCCAGGTGAATTCCTATATTAAGAATATGTTTGCCCAGGACTTTGCCCTCAGCCGTATTACGGTGCGGGGCGAGGTATCAAACTGCAAGTACCATACATCAGGACATATATATTTTACGCTGAAGGACGGGACCGGAACTCTGGCGGCAGTCATGTTTGCCGGCCAGAGGAAAGGTCTCTCTTTTCAGTTACAGGAAGGACAGCAGGTAGTGGTGACCGGTTCGATCGATATCTACGAACGGGATGGAAAGTACCAGCTGTATGCCAGAAAGATCGAGCAGGAGGGCCGCGGCGATTTATACCAGCGTTTTATAAAGCTTCGGGATGAGCTGGAGGAGATGGGCATGTTTGCCCAGGAGTATAAACAGCCCATTCCACGGTACGCAAAGACGGTGGGTGTTGTGACGGCTTCTACCGGCGCGGCCATCCGCGATATTATGAACATCACGAACCGGAGAAATCCCTATGTTCAGCTGATCCTGTATCCGGCTCTGGTACAGGGGAACGGGGCAGCTGCTTCTATTGCAGCCGGAATCCGTACCCTGGACAAAATGGGACTGGATGTGCTGATCGTGGGGAGGGGCGGCGGTTCCATTGAAGATCTGTGGGCGTTCAATGAGGAAATTGTGGCGCGTGCGATCTTTGACTGCATAACCCCAGTGATTTCTGCTGTAGGGCATGAGACTGATGTGACTATTGCCGATTATGTGGCAGATCTTCGGGCACCGACTCCGTCTGCGGCGGCAGAGCTTGCTGTATTTGATTACCGTCAGTTTGAGGCGGCGCGTCTTTCTTATCAGGCGGCGTTTAACCAGGCAATGGAGCGAAAAACAGAGACAGCCCGTTCTCGTGCAGAGCAGTACCGGCTGCGGTTAAAGCTGCATGACCCACAGCGAAATCTGCGGGAACAGAGACAGCACCTTGCAGACATGGAAGAAAATTTAAAGCGTGCCATGGAGCAGAGGCTGACCGGAGCACGTCACCGGCTGGCACTTCTTGGCGGACGGCTGCATGGGGCCTCACCGCTGTCAAAAATCAGCAACGGTTATGGCTTTGTGACGGATGCAGAAGGAAAACGTCTGTCCAGTATTTCTCAGGCAGTACCGGGAGAAAAAATCAGCCTGCGTATTTCCGATGGAAGAATCCGGGCGCAGGTGATTGAAACGATACCGTATCAGAAAACGCTGGACTTCAGACAGGAAAGCAGTGATTGAGACAGAAGCAATGCTATGTTTCAGAAACAGGGCAGGTGAGCAGAAGGAGCAGATATGGAAAAATCAATAGAGCAGACCTTTGCGGAGCTGGAGGAACTCCTGGAAAAGCTGGAGTCTCCGGATACCACACTGGAGGAATCCTTTGCCTGTTACGAGGCAGGCATGAAGCTGGTAAAGGCCTGTAATGACAAGATCGATAAAGTAGAAAAGCAGATGAACATCCTGCAGGGAGGTGCAGAGGAAGATGGAGATGCGTGAAGAACTGAAGAAGCGGACCGGAGAGGTTGAGAGCATTGTAGACAGCTACCTTCCGGCTGAAGAAGGATATCAGAAGACAATTTTTGAGGCTATGAATTACAGTGTGCGGGCTGGCGGAAAACGCCTGCGCCCCATGCTCATGGAAGAAACTTATCATCTGTTTGGCGGTACGGAGAAAGCTGTGGAACCCTTCATGGCAGCCATGGAGATGATCCACACCTCATCGCTTATTCATGATGATCTCCCCTGCATGGACAATGACGAGCTTCGCCGCGGCCTTCCTACTACCTGGAAGAAATTCGGCTACGATATGGCAGTTCTGGCGGGCGATGCCCTCATGATCTATGCATTCGAGACAGCATCCCGGGCCTTTGCCATGACTAGGTACCCGGACCGGGCAGCAAGAGCCATTCAGGTGCTGGCAGAAAAGACCGGTATTTACGGCATGATCGGTGGTCAGGTCGTGGATGTGCAACTGACCGGAAAGCCGGTTCCGCAGGAAAAGCTGGATTTTATCTACCGGTTAAAGACAGGGGCGCTCTTAGAGGCTTCCATGATGATCGGAGCCATTTTGGGCGGCGCTTCGGCGGATGAAGTAAAGTGTGTGGAAGAAATCGCTTCCGCAGTCGGGCTGGCCTTCCAGATCCAGGATGATATTCTGGATGTGACCAGCACCAGTGAAGCACTGGGCAAACCGGTCTTAAGCGATGAAAAAAATCAGAAAACAACCTACGTGACACTGGTGGGACTGGAGCAGGCAAAGAAGAATGTAGAAGAGATATCTGCCCGTGCAGTCAGTCTGTTAAAGGAGCTTCCGGGGAATAATGCATTTCTGGAAAATCTGATCGCCATGCTGGTGGAACGTAAAAAATAGGAGAAAACCTTAGGAAATACGGGGGCTGCAAGAACATGATTCTGGAACACATAGAAGGTCCATGGGACGTGAAAAATTTAAGCCCGGAGGAATTAAAGACACTGGCTGCGGAGATCCGTCAGTTCCTGATCGAAAAGATCAGTGTGACCGGCGGGCATCTGGCTTCCAACCTGGGTGTTGTAGAGCTGACCATTGCCCTGTACCTGGCCTTTGATCTGCCGAGAGATAAGGTAATCTGGGATGTGGGACATCAGTCCTATACCCATAAGATATTAAGCGGACGCAGGGAAATGTTTGATGAACTGCGGCAATATGGCGGCATGAGCGGGTTTCCGAAACGCAAGGAAAGCCCTTACGATTCTTTTGACACAGGACACAGCTCCACTTCCATTTCAGCCGGGCTCGGCATTGCACAGGGCCGAGATCTTTTGGGAGAGGATTATGCAGTCATTTCTGTTATCGGGGACGGTGCACTGACCGGCGGAATGGCCTACGAGGCATTAAATAACGCAGCCCATCTGAAAAAGAATTTTATCATTATACTGAACGACAATAACATGTCTATTTCAGAAAATGTCGGCGGCATGTCCAAATATTTAAGCAGCCTGCGTTCCGGCGCAGGATATAATGAACTGAAACGCCGGGTATCAGAAACTCTGCTCAAAATTCCGGTAGTGGGCGCCGGACTGGTCGAGAAGATCAGCCGTACCAAGGACAGCATCAAGCAGCTGGTGATTCCGGGAATGCTTTTTGAAAATATGGGTGTGACATATCTGGGGCCGGTAGACGGACACGATATCAAAGCCATGGTCAAAACGTTAAAAGAAGCACGCCGGATGGATCATGCGGTGCTTGTCCATGTGCTGACCAAAAAGGGAAAGGGCTATGCTCCGGCAGAGAAGAACCCATCCCGGTTTCATGGGATTGATCCGTTTGATATTGCCACCGGCAAGTCATTAAAAGAAAAGATATATCCGACTTATACGGATGTGTTTTCCAAAGAAATCTGCAGGCTGGCAGAAACGGAAAATCGTCTGGTGGCTGTCACGGCGGCCATGCCGGACGGAACCGGATTAAAGGCCTTTTCCAGATATTTTCCGGACCGGTTCTTTGACGTGGGAATTGCGGAGCAGCATGCGGTAACTTCTGCGGCAGGGATGGCTGCGGCCGGCTTAAAGCCGGTGGTAGCGGTTTATTCGTCCTTCCTGCAGCGGGGATTTGATCAGGTACTTCACGATGTCTGCATTCAGAATCTGCCGGTAATCTTCGCACTGGACCGGGCCGGACTGGTGGGAAGTGACGGAGAAACCCATCAGGGTATTTTTGATCTGTCGTATTTAAGCTGCATTCCGAACATGAGCATCATGGCTCCGAAAAATCTGTGGGAGCTGAGACAGGAACTGGAATTTGCAGTATGCCATTATGACGGACCGATCGCTATTCGATATCCGCGGGGACAGGCATACCGTGGATTAAAGGAATTTGATGCACCCATCGAATATGGAAAGGGAGAGCTTCTTTATGAGGGAAGCCGCATCGCCCTGCTGGCGGTGGGAAGCATGGTGAGTACCGCAGAACATGTGCGGGAAAAATTAAAATCTGCAGGCTTTCATTGTACCCTGGCAAACGGCAGGTTTATTAAGCCGGTAGACTATGAACTGGCAGACCGGCTGGCACAGGCTCATGAGCTTATGGTGATTCTGGAGGAAAATGTGCTTCAGGGGGGATACGGTTTACAGGTTAAAGCATATGTGCAGGAGCATTATCCGCATGTGCAGGTGCTGACGATCGCGCTGCCGGACGCTTACGTGGAGCATGGCAATGTATCGGTGCTTCGACAGACACTTGGGATTGACAGTGATTCCGTGATCCGCACCATGCGGATGGCATGGGGGCCGCTGGATAAGAGCATGAATGCCATGGAAACAGCCGCAAACGAAGAACAGAAAGAGGAAAAAGCATGAAGGAAAGACTGGATATCCTGATCGTGAACAAGGGACTTGCCGCTTCCAGAGAGAAAGCAAAAGCCATCATCATGTCAGGAATCGTTTATGTAGACGGACAGAAGGAAGACAAGGCAGGTTCCATGTTCGAGGAGACAGCTAATATTGAAGTGCGCGGCGCAACCCTGAAATATGTCAGCCGCGGCGGTCTGAAATTAGAGAAGGCAATGACTCATTTTGGCGTCCAATTAAAAGATAAGATCTGTATGGATGTAGGTTCTTCTACCGGCGGATTTACCGACTGCATGCTGCAGAACGGCGCGGTGAAGGTATACGCGGTCGATGTCGGGCATGGACAGCTGGACTGGAAGCTTCGCAATGACCCCCGCGTGGTCTGTATGGAAAAGACCAATATCCGCTATGTAACTCCGGAGGATATCACCGATCGGATCAATTTTTCTTCCATTGATGTGTCCTTCATTTCGCTGACCAAAGTACTGGGACCGGTAAAGGCGCTTCTGGCCGATGACGGACAGATCGTCTGCCTGATCAAACCGCAGTTTGAGGCAGGACGGGAGAAGGTCGGCAAGAAAGGTGTGGTGCGTGAGAAGAGCACTCACCTGGAAGTGATCGAGAAGGTGATCGAGTTTGCGGTGAGTATCGGATTTGAAATCCTGAATCTGGAGTATTCCCCGATCAAGGGACCGGAGGGCAATATCGAATATCTCCTCTATCTCCAGAATCATGTTGATGGAAAGATTTATCCGGAGTACCAGGTGAATGCGAAAGCAATCGTGGATGCAGCTCATGGGGAACTGGATAAATAACAGGAGACTTTATGAAACATTTTTATCTGATCGCCAATCCTTCCAAGCCGGGGGCCCTGGGTATGGCGGAAAAACTTGAGGCAGAATTTTTACGGCGAGGGGCAGCCTGCATGCATACGCGGGGATATACCAGACCGGATCAGATTCCGACAGATACAGAGTGTATCATCACGCTTGGAGGAGACGGAACCCTGATCCAGGCATCAAGAGATCTGATCAGCCTGGAGCTTCCCATGATGGGCATCAACATGGGGCATCTGGGATATCTGACCCAGGTATCGGGGGAGGAATCCATGGATCCGGTGCTGGATGCGCTTTTAAATGATTCCTTTACGCTGGAAAAACGCATGATGCTGGAAGGCAGCGTGGTAGGAGCGCAGAAAACGGTAAAGGGCATTGCCTTAAATGAGATTGTCCTGACCAGGCAGGATGTGCTTCAGATGCTGCATTTCCAGGTTTACTTAAACGATACATTTTTCAACGAGTATATGGCAGATGGTATCATCGCGGCCACGCCAACCGGATCCACCGCATATAATTTATCGGCAGGTGGGCCGATCGTGGCTCCCGGAGCTCAGCTGATGCTGCTGACACCCATCTGTTCTCATTCCATAAGCGCGCGAAGTATTGTACTTTCACCGGAGGACCGCATCAGTATCCGTCTGGTGAAGTGGTCCGGCGGCAAATCCTACTCGGCTGTATTTGACGGGGATCAGGTATTCCCGCTTCACTATGGAGAAAAGCTTGAAATCTGCAGGGCGCCGAAATATACCACCCTCATTCAGCTGAAAAACGTATCATTTCTTGAAAATATCAGGCAGAAAATGAACCGTATTTAAAACGGAGGTAACCGATGAAACTGGAACGTCACAGCAAAATTGTAGAACTGATAGGTAAATATGAGATTGAGACCCAGGAGGAACTGGCAGAGCGTCTGAAGCAGGCTGGCTATAAGGTTACGCAGGCTACGGTTTCCCGGGATATCCGGGAACTGAAACTGACGAAGGTGCAGTCGGAAAACGGGCGCCAGCGTTACATGGTCATGCAGAACCAGACCGCCTTCAGTGATAAGTATATCCGTATTTTAAAGGACGGGTATGTATCTATGGATATGGCGCAGAATATCCTTGTGATCAAGACTGTGTCCGGTATGGCTATGGCTGTTGCCGCGGCACTGGACGAGATCCATTTTCATGAGATTGTAGGCTGTATTGCAGGAGATGATACCATCATGTGCGCAGTGCGCAGCGTGGATGATACGATTCTTCTGATGGATAAATTAAAAAAACTGATCTCTGCCAGATAGGAAAAAGGAGGTGCAGCAATGCTTTTAGAACTGCATGTGAAAAATCTGGCTCTGATCGAAACGGCGGATGTGGAGCTGGAGGACGGACTGAATATCCTTACCGGTGAGACCGGAGCCGGTAAATCTATCATGATCGGCTCGGTCAATCTGGCATTGGGGCAGAAAGCTTCCAAAGAGATGATCCGAAACGGAGCTGAGTATGCTTATGTAGAGCTGGTCTTCTCTGTGGATCCGGAAAAGGAGGATGCGCTGCGGGCTCTGGATGTGATGCCGGATGAAAACGGAACGCTGATCATCAGCCGCAAGATTATGCCATCCCGCAGTCTGAGCCGTATCAATGATGAGGCGGTTACCGCGGCCAGATTAAAACAGGTTACTTCTCTTTTGATCGATATTCATGGACAGCATGAGCATCAGTCATTGCTTCATGCTTCAAAACATTTGGAAATTCTGGATACCTATGCCAAATCCCGGGTACAGCAGTTGAAAATTCAGACAGCATCTCTTTATGCGGAGTATATCAGTCTGGAAAAGCAGTTAAGCCAGCTTGATACAGACAATGAGAGCCGAAGAAGAGAGGCAGACTTCCTGCGCTTTGAGATTGAAGAAATTGAAAACGTGCAGTTGAAAGCCGGAGAAGAAGACTGTCTGGCGGCCTGCTGCAGAAAATATGGAAATGCAAGGCGGATCATGGAAAATCTGTCCGCGGCCTATCGGGCAGTAGATACCGAAGCGGTGGGCAATGCTCTGCATCAGGTATGTGAGGTGGCAGAGTTTGATCCGGAATTAAAGGCTATCCAGGATCAGCTGTACGATGCGGAAGCAGTATTATCGGATGCTCATCATACCATTGGAGAATATCTCGGACAGCTTGACTTTGATGAACAGGCATACCGGGAAGCACAGGACCGGCTGGATCTGATCCGCGGACTAGAGGCCAAATACGGCGCAGGTGTGGAACAGATCGAAAAAGCCCTGGAAGAAAAGAAAAATCGTCTGGAACAGCTGGAGCATTTTGATGAGTACCGCATGCAGCTGGAACAGCAGTATCAAAAGGCAGAAAAAGCACTGGAGACTGTAAGTGCAGAGCTTTCTGCGGTCCGTCAGGAAGAAGCAAAAAAGCTGGCGGAGAAGATCCGGGCAGGTCTGATCGATTTGAATTTTCTGGATGTCCGGTTTTCTATGGAATTCCGGCGGCTGTCTCATTACACGGTCTCCGGTTTTGATGAGGCAGAGTTTGTCATTTCCACGAATCCGGGTGAGCCGGAGCGTTCCCTGGGCCAGGTGGCATCGGGTGGTGAGCTTTCCCGTATTATGCTGGCAATAAAAACCGTGCTGGCTGACAGTGATGACATTCCAACCCTGATCTTCGATGAGATCGACACCGGCATCAGTGGTCGCACAGCCCAGAGGGTGGCAGAAAAGCTGGCAGTGATCGCCCGGAATCATCAGGTTATCTGCATCACGCACCTGCCGCAGATTGCTTCCATGGCAGACTGCCATTTCGAAATTAAAAAATCCACAGACGGCGCCAGCACAAAAACCAGGATCACCCGTTTAAAAGAAGATGAGGCGGTCACAGAGCTTGCAAGACTTTTGGGAGGCGCACAGATTACGGATGCAGTGCTTCAGAATGCAAGGGAGATGAAAGAACTGGCCTGGCAGACAAAAACTCACAACTAAAAACTGACAGTGTGATTTTGATATTCCGCACACATACTAGAAAGGAGCTTGAAAAAGGCTCCTTTTTCATTGCTTGTATTTGACCGGAGAATGTGCCGCGCGGCGCGTCAGATGGTACTTTCAGAACAGGAGGAAAGCGGAATGAAAAAAACATGCAGGTCAGGAAAATATTTTTACCGGATCCTTGCGGTAATATTCTGGATGAGCCTGATCTTTACGGCAGGTTATGGCTGGTATTATGCAAAACACCAGATTCCGGAGCATTTCAGTGTTGCGGAGGGCGAGGAAACATCATTTTCTCTGGATCTGCCGCTTTACACCACGCTGTTGAGCGAAAGCGAGGAAGTGGTATTGAAAGGGGATTCCGGTATTCCACAGGATGAAATACGCATTCGGCCGGATCAGACATTTTCTCTGTATGCCAGAAAGAATGGCAGCTTTCGCCTGGGCCTGAAGCTGTTCGGTACCATTCCTTTTAAAGAAATCAGCGTGGATGTAGAGGATGTCTGCTATGCAGTTCCATGCGGTATGCCGGTGGGAATTTATTTAAAATCCAGGGGAGTCATGGTTATCGGGACCGGAAAGGTGACGGATGAAAACGGAAGTGAGGCGGAGCCCGCATATGGAATTTTGCAGTCCGGAGATTACATTGAGGCGATCAACGGCCAGCCTCTTTCCGATAAAGAATCGCTGATTACCGGCCTGAACAGCATGGGAAAGAGTGAAGCACTTTTACGGGTGAGACGGGCAGGAAAAGAACTGGAACTTTCTGTAGATACAGTAAAAACAGAGGACGGAAGCCGGAAGCTTGGCGCCTGGGTGCGGGATGATACGCAGGGAATCGGTACCATGACTTACGTAAAGCCGGATGGAGTTTTCGGAGCATTGGGGCATGGAATCAGTGACAGTGACACCGGACGCGTGGTGGAAATCGAAAACGGGGCTCTGTATGAAACAGAGATTTTTGGAATTGAGAAGGGAAGTGCCGGAAATCCGGGAGTAATGGCAGGGGTGATCTACTATGGTCCGGGTTCCCGCCTGGGCAGTGTGAAATCCAATACAGGATGCGGTGTTTTCGGTACGGTGGAGCAGGCTTTCTGGGATACGGTAAAGCATCCTGCCGCAGAGGTGGGGCACCGGCAGGATGTAAAGCGGGGCACAGCCTGGATCCGAAGTTATGTTTCCGGGAAAGCCTGTGATTATGAAATTGAAATCCAGCGGGTAGATTACAGTCCGTCACGGGAGAATAAAAGCCTGGTGTTTCAGGTAACAGATGAGCGCCTTTTAAGACTGACCGGAGGGATTGTACAGGGTATGAGCGGCAGTCCCATTCTGCAGAATGGAAAGCTTGTCGGCGCGGTGACACATGTGTTTGTACAGGATTCGACCCGCGGCTACGGGATTTTTGTGGAAGATATGATAAAAAAATAATTTTTTTCAAAATGACGTTATATTCACCATCTTTCATTCGTTATGAAAAAGTGAAAGCCTGAAATGCAGAGCGCTGGCAGGCTGCGCTGAGGCCCGCATAGTTTGTCGAATCGTGCGCAGTACGTCGAACAGTGCGGGAGATGCAGATTGATGCTCTGCAAAGACGGCGAGTATAATACAAATTATGTAACAGTCTGGCAGACGAAAAAAAGAATGTCGGATCTGGAAACAGGAGGAATGGATCATGGCTGAATTAAAAATTGTGATTGCAGAAGATAACCCGCTGATGATGGAACTGCTGAGCAGCATACTGGAAGAGGAAGATGGATTTGTTGTGGTAGGAAAGGCAGACAATGGGGAAGATGCTTATCAGATGATCATGGAGAAGGGTCCGGATCTTGTGCTTCTGGATGTGATTATGCCGAAACTGGACGGGATTTCCGTACTGGAGAAGGTTCGTGCCGCTCGCAGCGGCAAGAACATGCCGGCGGTAATTATCGTGAGTGCGGCCGGCAATGAGACAGTGGCATCGGCAGCCTTCCGGAATGGCGCAAGCTACTATATTTTAAAGCCGTTTGACCGGGAAATCCTGCTTGATAAGATTCATCTGGTGGCAGAAGAGAGAATCCGTACAAAAACGGTGTCTGTTGTGCGGGAAAAACCGGCAGAGACATATTTTGCCAAGGGAGATTACATACGCCAGAACCTGGAGGATGATGTTACGCAGCTTCTTCATGAGATCGGAATTCCGGCGCATATCAAGGGCTATCAGTATCTGCGGGATGCCATCATCATTTCGGTGGAAGAAAAGGAAATGCTGGTGTCGGTTACCAAGGTACTGTATCCGACCATTGCCAAGAAGCATGGCACCACCTCAAGCCGTGTGGAACGAGCCATCCGCCATGCGATCGAGGTGGCGTGGAGCCGCGGACAGCTGGAGATGATTCATGAGATTTTTGGATATACAGTAAACAGCGGCAAGGGAAAACCGACAAACTCGGAATTTATTGCGCTGATTACGGATAAGATCCGTCTGGATTATAAACGGGCACTCTGATATTCACAATCGTCTGCTTCAAAATCAAAGTTTCATAAAGATTTTACTTCCTAAAATGTCAGAAATCATGTATACTGATAATTAAGACAGTCAGCTTGGGGCAGACTGGTGCAGAGGAGGGGTTCGTATGAAGAACATTTTATTTGTCGCATCAGAAGCAGTTCCGTTTATCAAGACCGGAGGTCTTGCTGATGTGGTGGGTTCTTTGCCAAAGTGCTTTGACAAGGAGTATTTTGATGTCAGGGTTATGATACCGAAATATCTGTGCATCCCGGAAAAATGGCGCAATGAGATGACCTATATCGATCATTTCTACATGGATTATCTGGGACAAAGCCGTTATGTGGGAATCATGGAATATATCTACGATGGGATTACCTTTTATTTTATCGATAATGAATCCTATTTCAGTGGACCAAAACCATACGGAGACTGGCTGTATGATCTGGAAAAATTCTCTTTTTTCTGTAACGCAGCTTTATCTGCGCTTCCGGTCATCGGTTTTAAGCCGGATGTGGTACATTGCCATGACTGGCAGACAGGACTGATACCGGTTTATTTAAAAGACCGGTTCCGCGGCGGCGAGTTCTTCGCGAACATGAAGTCTGTTATGACCATACACAACCTGAAATTCCAGGGTGTCTGGGATGTGAAGACGATCCAGCGTTTTTCCATGCTGCCGGATTATTACTTTACGCCGGATAAGCTGGAAGCTTACAAAGATGGAAATATGTTAAAAGGAGGCATTGTTTTTGCAGATGCCATCACTACTGTTAGTCAGACATACGCAGAGGAAATCAAAATGCCGTTCTACGGGGAGGGACTTGATGGCCTGATGCGCGCACGTGCCGGAGATCTGCGAGGTATAGTCAATGGTATTGACTATGACGAGTTTAATCCGGAGACAGATAAGCTCATTGCGCAGCCGTACAATGCAAGGAATTTCCGTAAGGAAAAGGGAAAAAATAAAAAACAACTCCAGACACAGCTTGGCCTTCCGGTAGATGAAAAGAAATTCATGGTGGGAATCGTTTCCCGTCTGACCGACCAGAAGGGACTGGATCTGGTGCAGTGTGTTATGGACGAACTCTGCAGCGATGATATGCAGCTGGTAGTACTGGGAACCGGAGATGAGAAATATGAGAACATGTTCCGGCACTATGACTGGAAGTATCATGACCGGGTTTCCGCCCAGATCTATTATTCCAACGAGATGTCTCACAAGATCTATGCAGGCTGTGATGCATTCCTGATGCCTTCCCTTTTTGAGCCATGCGGCTTAAGCCAGCTGATGGCTCTGCGTTATGGCAGCGTGCCGATTGTGCGTGAGACCGGCGGACTGAAGGATACGGTTGAGCCTTATAACGAGTACGAGAGCCGCGGAACCGGCTTCTCTTTCTCCAATTATAATGCACATGAGATGCTGGATACCATTCGTTATGCCAAACATGTATACTATGACAGGAAACGTGAATGGAACAAGATCATTGACCGGGCTATGGCAGCAGATTTCTCCTGGCAGCAGTCTGCCGGCAAGTACCAGGAGCTTTATGACTGGCTGATCGGATATTAATTCCTAGAAAGCAGGATATTACAACATGGGATTTTGGGACAAGCTTCTGAGTAACGAAGTACTGGTCAGCGCCGTTGTGGGCTGGACAGTTGCTCAGGTTTTAAAAACACTCATCGATTTCGGTCTGAACAAGAGCTTTACACCGGAACGTCTTGTGGGCTCCGGCGGCATGCCAAGTTCTCACTCTGCTACGGTTTGCGGGCTTACCGTGGCATCGGGACTCTGTTACGGGGTAGATTCGTTTCAGTTTGCCATCAGCTTTATACTGGC
The DNA here is from genome assembly GCF_048380235.1 of Ventrimonas sp. Taxonomy (NCBI): domain Bacteria; kingdom Bacillati; phylum Bacillota; class Clostridia; order Lachnospirales; family Lachnospiraceae; genus Ventrimonas; species Ventrimonas sp. The sequence goes on from NZ_DBFCCJ010000076.1 coordinate 76,804, forward strand.
AGCTGTAGTCATGTATGATGCCATCGGTGTCCGTCAGGAAACCGGAAAGCAGGCAAAACTCTTAAATCTGATTATGGAGCAGGACTGGTTTAACTTAAACAACCAGGAAATCCAGCAGAGGTTAAAAGAGTTTGTGGGACACACACCGCTTCAGGTGGCAGCAGGCGCTGCATTGGGAATCATACTTGCACTGATCGTACACCAGTGTTACTGATCATTCAGGCTGCGGACCTTGTCTTTGGACATTGACCAGAACGGGTCTGTGTGAGCAGTGCGATTCGGCAGTGTGATTCAAAAAACAGGTTGACATGGATAACCGGGTATGCTATCATATTCTGGTGTGAGTTAACGCCGGGACCCAGTCTTTTGGATACTCCAACCAAAGACCTGGTTTGCGGTGAGTATAAAAATTTAAGGAGGAAATCAACATGATTTCAAAGGAAAAGAAAGCAGCTATTATCGCTGAGTACGGCAGAAAAGCAGGAGATACCGGTTCACCGGAGGTTCAGATCGCAATCCTTACTGCAAGAATCGCAGAGCTGACTGAGCATTTAAAGAGCAATCAGAAGGATCATCATTCCAGACGTGGTCTGTTAAAGATGGTAGGTCAGAGACGTGGTCTTCTTGACTACTTAAAGAAAACTGACCTGGAAGGCTATCGTGCTCTGATTGAAAAGTTAGGCATCAGAAAGTAATTAGGACGTTAGGGTGGAGAGGTCATCTCCACCCTTTTGTTTTTTCCGTACTTTGCAAAAACCTGATATTTTCTGGAAGGCGTATCCCGAAGCCGCTGCTGTATACACAAAATGTGCGGGCGGATAAGACTGAGAATCATTTTCGGTCTCGCGTGATCTTTTGTGTACAGAGCAGTAGTTTCGGAGCCTTCTGTGAATATATAGAAAATAGATAGAGAAAAGGAGACAAACCATGTACAAAAGTTTTAGTATGGAACTTGCCGGAAGAACTCTGACTGTTGATGTAAACAGAGTGGCAAAGCAGGCAAACGGCGCAGCATTCATGCACTATGGCGACACCACCGTATTATCTACCGCTACCGCATCTGACAAACCGAGAGACGGTATCGATTTCTTCCCGTTAAGCGTGGAATATGAAGAAAAGTTATATTCCGTAGGAAAGATTCCGGGAGGCTTCAACAAGAGAGAGGGCAAGGCATCTGAGAATGCGATCCTTACTTCCCGTGTGATCGACCGTCCGATGCGTCCGCTGTTCCCGAAAGACTATCGTAACGATGTGACCTTAAATAACATGGTCATGAGTGTTGACCCGGAGTGCCGTCCGGAGTTAGTTGCGATGCTGGGCGCGGCAATCGCAACCTGCATTTCTGATATTCCGTTTGACGGTCCGTGTGCTATGACACAGGTTGGTATGATTGACGGCGAATTTATCATCAATCCGTCCCAGGCACAGTGGAAGCAGGGCGACTTAAACTTAACTGTAGCATCTACCCGTGAGAAAGTCATCATGATCGAGGCCGGAGCAAATGAGATTCCGGAGGCTAAGATGATCGAGGCGATCTATAAAGCTCACGAAGTGAACCAGGAGATTATCCGGTTTATCGATACCATTGTGGCAGAGTGCGGCAAGGAAAAACACGGCTACGAGAGCTGTGCGATTCCGGAGGAACTGTTTGCGGCCATCAGGGAGATCGTAACTCCGGAGCAGATGGAAGAGGCAGTATTCACGGATGACAAGCAGACCCGTGAGGAAAATATCCGTCAGATTACCGAGAAACTGGAAGAGGCTTTTGCAGATAATGAGGAGTGGCTGGCAGTTCTTGGTGAGGCTGTATACCAGTACCAGAAGAAGACCGTCCGCAAGATGATCTTAAAAGACCACAAGAGACCGGATGGCCGTGAGATTACCCAGATCCGTCCGCTGGCAGCAGAGATTGACCTGATCCCGCGTGTACATGGCTCTGCAATGTTCACCCGTGGACAGACTCAGATCTGCAATGTCTGCACTTTGGCTCCGCTGTCTGAGCAGCAGAAGTTAGATGGCCTGGATGAAAACGAGGTATCCAAGCGCTACATGCATCATTATAACTTCCCGTCCTACTCTGTAGGCGAGACCAAACCGTCCAGAGGACCGGGACGCCGTGAGATCGGTCACGGAGCACTGGCTGAGCGTGCACTGATTCCGGTACTGCCGTCGGAGGAAGAGTTCCCATATGCAATCCGTACGGTATCTGAGACCTTTGAGTCTAACGGTTCCACCTCCATGGCATCTACCTGTGCATCCTGTATGTCCTTAATGGCGGCAGGCGTTCCGATCAAGAAGATGGTTGCAGGTATTTCCTGCGGTCTGGTAACCGGTGATTCGGACGATGATTTCGTTCTGTTAACCGATATCCAGGGTCTGGAGGACTTCTTTGGTGATATGGATTTTAAGGTAACCGGTACTACCGATGGCATCACTGCAATCCAGATGGATATTAAGATCCATGGCCTGACCAGACCGATCGTTGAGGGTGCTATCGCAAGATGCCGTGAGGCAAGACTCTTCATTATGGATACCTGCATGAAACCGGCTATTTCTGAGCCGAGAAAAGAAGTTGGCCAGTACGCTCCGAAGATCGATCAGATCAGCATTGACCCGCAGAAGATTGGTGATGTGGTTGGCAAGCAGGGCTGCGTGATCAACAAGATCATCGAGGAAACCGGTGTGAAGATCGACATTTCTGAGGAAGGAAATGTAGCAATCTGCGGTACTGACAAAGAGATGATCGAGAAAGCAAAGAGCATCATCAAGAATATCGTAACCGACATTGAGCCGGGTCAGATCATTACAGGTAAGGTTGTCCGCATTATGCCGTTCGGTGCTTTCGTAGAGCTGAAACCGAAAAAGGATGGTATGATCCACATCTCCAGACTCTCCGACAAGCGTGTGGAGAAGGTTGAGGATGTTGTCAATATCGGAGATATGGTAACCGTAAAGGTTCTCGATGTAGATAAAATGGGCAAGATCAGCCTGAGCATGAAGCCGGGTGACCTTGCAAAAAAGGAAAGTGAAAACTAATTTATGAACTGTAAAAGATATTTTACAGGTGCTCTGGCTGCCTTTATGGTAGCCAGTAGTGCTTTTATGGCTTATGCGGACGGACCGGTGGCCAATGGAGCTGATCCGGCAGGACTTACATCAGCACCGGGAACAGAAAATGAGACGGCAGGTGTAGCAGCGGCAGAAACCACCGCGCCGGCACCTGCAGCAGAAACACAGGGCAGTGCATCCGGGATTGTAACAGTCGGAGAAAATACTTCTGCCGGAACAGTGGATGCCGGGGAAGGCAAAGTCTTGGCGGGAGGCAATACCATAACCGCAGGAGGACTGGCCGGACCATCTGCAGCCGGTGCTTCAGGGACCATCACTGTGGGAAGCGGCATGACCTCAGGTGCATTTTCCGGTCCCGGAGGTGTTTCTACCTCATCTGGCGTAACAATTCCGGCTGTCGTCGGAACGGGAAATATCTCTTTCGCCGGTCAGCTGACGGATCCGATCGTAAAAGTTACAGACAAATACAGCTATGACCAGATGAGCCGTGATATCAGCAGCCTGAAATCACGCTACGGCAGCCATTTGCAGGTGAAAACCATCGGGACCAGCCTGGATGGAAGAAGTCTTTATGAGATGATTATTGGCAATCCGAACGCATCCAAGCAGATCCTGATCCATGCAGGTATTCATGCACGGGAATATATGACACCTCTCCTCGTCATGAAACAGGCAGAGCATCTTCTGGCTTTTTATGACAGCGGAAGCTATCAGGGACGAAAGCTTTCGGATATCCTTGCGGGAGTAGCCATTCATATTGTGCCGATGGTCAATCCGGATGGGGTTACTATCAGCCAGTTTGGTGTGTCTGCCCTTCGTTCCGCTGATCTGCGCCAGATTGTCAACCAGTGTTATGCGCAGGACCAGGCAGACGGACGTACTACCCAGGACTTTGAGCGCTACCAGGCTTTGTGGAAGGCCAATGGACGAGGTGTGGATCTAAACCAGAATTTTCCGGCCCTGTGGGATTCCATTACCACCGGACCGTCTCATGCTTCCTATGCAAATTACAAGGGAACCGGCGCACTTTCTGAGCCGGAGAGTAAGGCCCTTGCCAATCTGGCTAATTCCAGAAACTGGACGATGACCATCAGCTATCACAGCATGGGCAATTTGGTGTACTGGGATTTTGCCGGAAATAAGGTTGCGGAACAGTCCAAAGCGATTGCTGAGCTGGTAACCGGCATTACCGGATACCGTACCAACGGAAGCAGCGGCAAAGGCGGATTCAAAGATTATGTCCAGATTAAGGACAGCCCGATCCCGAGCCTGACCATTGAGGTGGGAAGTGTGGCCTGCCCGATGCCGGCCAGTGAATTCGGCAATGTCTGGAACAGCAACCAGGCCATTCTGGCAGCACTTGCTGACTACGCAGCAGATCATTAACAAAAATTGAACAAAATTCGTCGAGAATGCCCGCCACGGTACTTGTGACGGGCGTTTTTACATACTATTTACCCAAAATTTGCCTAAATTTTAAAATCGGTTGAAAATGGAAGAAGTGGTATGGTATGATTAATTTGTTTGCGGACTGAAGAGAATAGAGAGAAAGAGTACGCGAGACGAGGAGGAGAGTATGTCAATCAGCGACATTTCAAACGGGTTTGGTTTCCTGGGCGGTCTTGGTATGTTCCTTTACGGCATGAATATCATGGCGGACGGCATGCAGAAGACGGCAGGAAGCAAGATGAGCAGTTTCCTTGGGATGCTTACCAACAACCGGTTCCTGGCGGTTGCATTGGGTGCATTGATCACAGCGATCATCCAGTCCAGTGGAGCTACAACGGTCATGGTAGTCGGTTTTGTAAGTGCAGGCGTATTGAACCTGTCCCAGGCGGTCGGCGTGATCATGGGTGCTAACATTGGTACCACCATCACCGCATGGATCGTATCCATGAGCCAGCTGGGTGATGCCTTTGAGGTTATGAAACCAGGTTTTTATGCACCGGCTATCATCGGTATTGGCGCACTGCTGCTGGTTTTTGCCAAGAGCCAGAAAAAGAAGACCATTGGTGAGATCCTGATCGGTCTGGGCCTTTTGTTTATTGGTCTTGATTTTATGTCAGGGTCGATCAATCCCTACACGGATGCACCGATTTTTGCGAAAGCCTTTGAAATATTAGGAGGTAATCCGCTTCTGGGCATGATCATCGGTGCGCTGGTTACCGCGCTTTTGCAGAGTTCCTCTGCTTCCGTTGGTATCCTGCAGACTTTGGCCATGAACGGCATTGTAACCACAAATGCGGCTATCTATATTACACTGGGCCAGAATATTGGTTCCTGTGTGACTGCCATGCTTTCCAGTATGGGCGGATCCCGCACGGCCAAGCGTGCGGCTGTCATGCATCTGACCTTTAACGTCATTGGTGCGATCGTGTTTGGATCGATTGGATTTATCTTTTTCAGCCTGCGTCCGGCATTTGCGGCCTCCAATATTAACGCAGTGCAGATTTCCATCTTCCACACGATCTTCAACCTGTCTATGACCACATTACTGTTCCCGTTTGCGGATGTGCTGGTTAAAATATCCGGCATGGTTGTGAAGAAAAAAACAGAGGAAGAACCGGTCATGGAGGATGCGGAAACCGCTGCTACGCTGAAACATCTGGACGAGCGTATCTTTGAGTCTCCGGCATTTGCGGTGGAGACAGCAGCCCTTGAGGTTGTCCATATGGGCCAGATCACCTACGAAAATGTGGTCCGTGCCATTGACTCGGTCCTGACTGTAAACTCCGATGAGGTGGAAACGGTATTCAAGACCGAACAGACCATCAATAATATGGAGAAGATGCTGACCGAGTACCTTATTAAGGTAGATAACCTTTCCCTGACCGAGAAACAAAAGAAGGTCGTAAACAACCTGTTCTACAGCGTCAGCGATATTGAGCGCATCGGTGACCACGCAGAAAACCTGGCGGAGCAGGCGCAGTACATGGTTGAGCACGGACTTCAGTTTTCCACTACCGGTATGGATGACTTAAAGTCCATCAGCGACAGTGTGTTAAAATCCTTCCAGTATGCCATCGATGCCAGACAGAACGGCAATATGGAGGCTGTGCGCAAGGTTAGCCAGTATGAGGATGATGTCGACAGCCAGGAAGAGGAACTTCGTGAGAAGCACATTGAGCGTCTTTCGGCAGGAGAGTGCAAGGCATCAGCCGGTGTGGTATTCCTGGATATCATCAGCAATCTGGAACGAGTATCCGACCATGCTTATAATCTGGCCGGTTATGTAAAGGATGAGATGTAAAAAATGACATCATTTATAAACAGAATGACAGATTTTGCATGGATTTTGTATGCAAAGCACAAAAGAAAGCCCTTCGGAGCATGCCTCCGGAGGGCTTCTTTGACAAAAACAAGACGATAATTCCTGAGTTCTTGTCATTATGGTAAAAAAAGGCTTGCTATTTTGTTGGTTATTAGGTACAATAAGAGCAAGGTTGATGAGTTTTTAACAATCATCACATTTTTAACAATCTAGGAGGAATGAATCATGGCAGTTAAAGTAGCAATCAATGGTTTTGGTCGTATCGGCCGTCTGGCATTCAGACAGATGTTTGGCGCAGAGGGTTATGAAGTAGTAGCAATCAACGATTTAACCGATCCGAAGATGTTAGCTCACTTATTAAAATATGATACCGCACAGGGCGGATACGCAGGCCATATTGGTGAGGGCAAGCACACTGTAGAGGCTGGCGAGGATTCCATCACTGTAGACGGAAAGAAGATCACCATCTACAAAGAGGCTAAGGCTGCTGACCTTCCGTGGGGAGAGATTGGCGTAGACGTAGTATTAGAGTGTACTGGTTTCTACACCTCCAAAGAGAAAGCACAGGCTCACATTGATGCAGGTGCAAAGAAGGTAGTTATCTCCGCTCCGGCAGGCAACGACTTAAAGACAATCGTGTACAGCGTAAACGAGAATACCCTGACTGCAGACGATACCATCATTTCCGCAGCATCCTGCACCACCAACTGCTTAGCACCTATGGCAAAGGCTCTGAATGACTACGCTCCGATCCAGTCCGGTATCATGAGCACCATTCACGCTTACACCGGCGACCAGATGATCCTGGACGGCCCGCACAGAAAAGGTGATTTAAGAAGAGCAAGAGCAGGCGCTGCAAACATCGTTCCGAACTCCACCGGTGCTGCAAAAGCAATCGGTCTTGTTATTCCGGAGTTAAACGGCAAACTCATTGGTTCCGCACAGCGTGTTCCGGTACCGACCGGTTCTACCACCATCTTAACCGCAGTTGTTAAGAAAGCCGGTGTTACCAAAGAGGACATCAATGCAGCTATGAAGGCAGCAGCTAGCGAGTCCTTCGGTTACAACGAGGATCCGATCGTTTCTTCCGATGTTATCGGCATGAGATATGGTTCTCTGTTTGATGCAACCCAGACCATGGTGGCTCAGATCGCAGATGATCTGTACGAGGTTCAGGTTGTTTCATGGTATGACAACGAGAACTCCTACACCAGCCAGATGGTTCGCACCATTAAGTACTTCGCAGAGCTGGCATAAGTGTAAAACTTACAAAAGACTCCATAAGGGTCCGGTCACGTGTGGACCGGGCCCTTTTCTGTACAATTATTATGTAAATGTGGAAAGGGGATAACCTCTATGTTAAACAAAAAAAGTGTTGATGATCTGAAAAATTTAAAAGGAAAAAGAGTTCTCGTTCGCTGTGATTTCAATGTACCGTTAAAAAACGGCGTCATCACCGATGAGACCCGTATCGTGGCTGCATTGCCGACCATTCAGAAGCTGATCAGTGAAGGTGCAAAAGTCATTCTTTGTTCCCATCTGGGCAAAGTGAAGAATGGCCCGAACGAGGGTGAGTCCCTGGCTCCGGTTGCAGTACGCCTGTCCGAGAAGCTGGGTAAGGATGTAGTATTTGTAGCAGATTACAATGTAACCGGTGAGGCAGCTACAAAGGCAGTTGAGGCTATGAAAGACGGTGATGTTGTTCTGCTTCAGAATACCCGTTTCCGCGGCGCAGAGGAGACCAAGAACGGAGAGCAGTTTAGTAAAGAGCTGGCTGAACTGGCAGATGACTATGTATGCGATGCATTCGGTTCTTCCCACAGAGCTCATGCTTCCGTTGAGGGCGTAACCAAATTCATCACTGCAAAGGGAGGCACCAACGCAGTTGGTTACCTGATGCAGAAAGAAATCGATTTCCTGGGCAACGCAGTAGAAAATCCGGTAAGACCGTTTGTAGCGATCCTGGGCGGAGCAAAGGTAGCAGACAAGTTAAACGTAATCTCCAATCTGCTTGAAAAATGTGACACCCTCATTATCGGCGGCGGCATGGCATTCACCTTCTTAAAAGCAGAGGGCAAAGAGATTGGTAAGTCCCTGGTAGACGATACCAAGTTAGATTACTGCAAGGAGATGCTTGAGAAGGCTGAGAAGCTTGGCAAGAAGTTACTGCTTCCGGTAGACGCAGCAGTAGCAGCATCCTTCCCGGACCCGATCGATGCACCAATCGAGGTTCAGAATGTAGCGGCAGACCAGATCCCGGCAGATCAGATGGGCCTGGATATCGGCACTGAGACCGCAAAACTGTATGCAGAGGCTGTTAAGAGTGCCAAAACGGTTGTATGGAACGGACCGATGGGCGTATTCGAGAACCCGACTCTGGCGGCAGGTACCATTGCGGTAGCAAAAGCACTGGCAGAGACCGACGCAACCACCATCATCGGCGGTGGTGATTCCGCAGCAGCAGTAAACCAGCTCGGCTTCGCTGATAAGATGAGTCACATTTCCACCGGCGGCGGCGCATCCCTGGAGTTCTTAGAGGGTAAATCTCTTCCGGGCGTAGCAGCAGCAGATGATAAGTAAGAACTTAGTGCGTGCGAGCCGTAGGCGAAGCACAAACTTAGTACGAACTTACTTCCCCACACTTAGCGAGAACAAGCCGCAGGCGCAGCTTCGAGCTTAGTAAGGGGAAGTTTCCATAAGTAAACATTGAGGAGGAACTCAAAATGTCCAGAAAAAAAATTATCGCAGGCAACTGGAAGATGAACATGACACCTTCTGAAGCAGTTGCCCTGATCAATACGTTAAAACCACTTGTACAGAACGATGAGGTTGATGTTCTGCTCTGCGTTCCGGCTATCGACATTATCCCGGCTATGGAAGCAGCAAAGGGAACCAACATCCAGATCGGTGCCGAGAATATGTACTTTGAGGAAAAAGGCGCCTACACCGGCGAAATCTCTCCGAATATGCTGGTGGATGCAGGTGTAAAATATGTGATCATTGGTCACTCTGAGAGAAGAGAGTATTTCGCAGAGACCAACGAAACTGTAAATAAGAAAGTTCTTAAAGCATTTGAGCACGGTATTACCCCGATCATCTGCTGTGGTGAAAGTCTGACTCAGAGAGAGCAGGGCATTACCATCGACTGGATCCGTCAGCAGATCAAGATTGCCTTCTTAAACGTAACCGCAGATCAGGCAAAGACCGCAGTCATCGCATATGAGCCGATCTGGGCAATCGGAACTGGAAAAGTAGCTACGACCGAGCAGGCACAGGAAGTATGTGCAGCCATCCGCGCATGCATTGGCGAGATCTACGATGAGGCAACCGCAGCAGCTATCCGTATCCAGTATGGCGGTTCTGTATCCGCTGCAAGCGCACCGGAGCTGTTTGCACAGGCAGATATCGATGGCGGCCTGGTTGGCGGTGCATCCCTGAAACCGGATTTCGGCGCAATTGTGAATTATAACAAATAGAATGCCGTAAAGGGATTGTTAAGGAATTTCATCCGGTATTTCAAAAACTATACATGCTAATCTTTTTAGTGTAAAATAAATGGGAACGGATTTTTTTTCGTTCCCATTTTTTGATCTTCGGGGGAAGTATCATGAGTGAAACAGTAAAACAGAAAAACAACAGAGAAAAGCAGAAAAAAACAGAAAAAGAACATTTAAATATGAAAACAGTCATTCTGCACAATGTGTCGGTGACTCTTCTGATCATGGGAATCTCTACTGTTATGGCACAGGCCTTTTTCCATTTCAGCAGGAACTCTACCAGTGTGGCAATTATCTATGTGCTGGCGGTCATGCTGGTGGCACGTTATACCACCGGTTACATTACCGGCATCATTACCTCATTGTTTGGCGTGTTTTTTGTAAACTATGTATTTACTTATCCATATATGAATTTTAATTTTTCCCTGGATGGATATCCGGTAACTTTTATTGGCATGATGCTGGTATCTTCGATTACCAGTACTACAACAACTCGTTTTAAGAAGCAGAGCAGGCTTCTTAATCAGCGGGAGAAAATGCTGGTGGAGGCTGAGAAGGAGACTATGCGGGCAAATCTGCTGCGGGCGGTATCTCATGATCTGAGAACTCCGTTAACCAGCATTATCGGTTTGGCAGACACAGCGCTGAGTGACAGCCCGAAACTGACGGAAGAAAAGCGCAGGGAGCTTTTAGCGGGAATCCGGGAGGATGCCAACTGGCTGTTAAATATGGTAGAAAACCTGTTATCTGTGACCAGGATCCGGGTGGAAGATACCCATGTGAATACTTCGCCGGAGCCTCTTGAGGAGGTGGTGGCAGAGGCTGTGCAGCGTTTCCGCAAGCGTCTTCCGCAGGGAAAGGTGGATGTAAGAGTTCCGGATGAATTTCTGATGGTACCGATGGATGCGACCCTGATTGAACAGGTGATCATCAATCTTCTGGAAAATGCAGTATATCATTCCGGAACGGATGAACCAATTGAGTTTTATGTAGAAAAGAGAAATGATTGTGTGGCCTTTCATATCCGGGACTACGGAAAAGGAATCGATCCGGAACGCCTGAAAACGATTTTTGACGGTGCGGGAATTGAACCAAACGCGAGTGGCGATTCCCATAAGGGAATGGGAATTGGCCTGACCATCTGCAAGACGATTATCAATGCCCATAACGGAACCATTGAGGCAGCAAACCGTTTAAAAGGTGCTGAATTTATTTTTACATTACCATTAGAAGAGGATGAAGAATATGACAAATAAACAGGTGATTCTGATCATTGAGGATGAGAAAAATATTGGAAATTACATTGAAACGATCGTGATATCAAATGGTTACAAGGCTCTGCGTGCCATGAATGGGATGTCCGGACTTTCTCTGTGTACTTCTCATCATCCGGATCTGATCCTTCTGGATCTGGGTCTGCCGGATATTGACGGAGGTGAGGTCCTTGAGCGTGTGAGAGGCTTTTCGGCAGTTCCGGTTATTGTGATTTCAGCCAGAACCCAGGAGGGAGAAAAAGTCCAGGCACTTGACAAGGGAGCAGATGATTACATAACAAAGCCGTTCGGATCTGAAGAACTTCTGGCCCGTATCCGTACTGCTCTGCGGCACAGTGCTCAGATTGCAAGTACCGGACCGCGCGAGACAGTTTATTCCCGGGATGGCTTGGTCATCGATTTTGACAAACGGGTGGTAATGTTAAATGGAGAAGATATCCATCTGACCCAGATTGAGTATAAGCTGGTATCCCTGCTTGCAAAGAATGCAGGAAAAGTACTGACCTATGATTTTATCCTGAAGGAAATCTGGGGACCGTATGCTGATACCGATAACCAGATTCTTCGCGTAAATATGGCCAATATCCGCCGAAAACTGGAAAGCAACCCGGCAGAGCCGCATTATATTTTCACAGAGATCGGAGTAGGATATCGGATGAAGGAATAAAAATTTGAGTTACAAAGCTGAATAAAGGTCCGGAAGTGAAAGAGACCGCCTTCCTCTATTTTCACATATCGTTGTTTGCTTGCTCTCGCTAACACGCGTTCGCCTGTGTCGGATTAACATCCGCCACATTCGGAC
>NZ_DBFCCJ010000077.1:0-124631 GCF_048380235.1 Ventrimonas sp.
GGAAAATGGTCATATGACTTATATCCAGAATATCAAGACAAAGGGTGAGCAGCCTCGCTTTATTACCACCAATCCGGACGGAACGATGCTTCTTGCGGCAAATGAACTGACAGATACGATTTGCTGCATGGACATTGATCCAAAGACTGGACTGTTAGCCTACAGCGGAACCGAGATCGCGGCAGAAAGCCCAGTCTGTGTGGTGTTTAAAACAAAATAGAAATGAACATGGAGAGAAGGACAGCCCTAATTGCTTGTCCTTCTTTTTTCTTGTTAGAACGCAGAAATCATGATAAGATAAAAAAAATAAATGGAGAGAAGGCGGGGTTTACAATCATGAATTATTCAGATTTGATCATTTTCATTATGGAAATGATGGGGACGGTGGCGTTTGCAGCATCCGGGGCTATGCTTGGCATCCGCAAGAAGATGGATCTCTTCGGGGTCTGCGTTCTTGGAGTGACAACTTCAGTAGGGGGCGGAGCAATCCGTGATGTGACGCTTGGTATCATTCCCCCGGGAATGTTCCGCAGGCCGATTTATACCATTGTGGCTGTGATGGTTTCACTGGGACTGTTTGCGCTTCTTTATATCCGGAGAAATCTTCTGGACGGGCGTATCGGACAGCTTTATGATCTGCTGATGAATATTTCTGACGCGATCGGTCTCGGAATTTTTACGGTGGTTGGCATTAATACAGCCTGGAATGCCGGGTATTACCAACTGTTTTTGCTGGTGTTTGTCGGCGTGATCACCGGAGTGGGCGGAGGTCTGCTGAGAGATGTGATGGCGCAGGAGAAACCGTATATTCTGACAAAGCATATTTATGCCTGCGCTTCCATCATCGGAGCCCTGGTGTGTGTCTATACAAAAAGCACACTTGGAAATCTGACGGCTATGATGGTGGGGGCCTCTGCGGTCGTGATCGTGCGTTTTCTGGCTATGCATTATCGGTGGAATCTGCCACGGATTGAGTAAAGGTTATGATATTTATATACCATTATCCTGAAAAAGGAACATGTGATTCGAAAAAACAGGCCTGGTGCTGCGCCGGTATGGAAATTTGCCGTAATCCTTCTGCCAATATGTTTTTTGCTGCATTGATATCTATTTCAAAAGTAAATTCCACCGCCAAAATGAAAAAGGAGGCTGCACCTATGATATCGCATTTCCTCCCGTTCTGGCAGTTATATTCAACAAAACGATATCGTTCTAATCTTATTAACTGGGGATTACTTCCTCTTAGGACAGATGAACCATTAAATCTACCTGTCGGTACATATCTGTTGATTCCAGACGTACAAATGATTGTAGAATCCGGCAAAAAAGAGTTTTATGTAGAAATACTGGATTTGCAGTCCGGATCTGCAGAGTCTGCAATTTTATGTACGCTGGATACACTTACCGAGGATGAAAAAAAGATACTTCTTTCCGGTTGTCTGATTAACTATTATAAAAATTAGCCGTATTACGAGAAGGAACAGAGCATGAAAAAATTACAGCGACTTGTCATAATATTTTTGCTAATGTTTAAAATTGGCGCATTTACATTTGGCGGTGGTTGGAGCATTATTGCACAAATGCAGGCAGAATTTGTAGACCGGAGAGGATGGATGACAGAAGAACAGATTGCAGATTATATGTCTTTGGCAAAATCATTTCCAGGAATTATGATCATCAATATGTCTGTTTTTTGCGGTTTTGCGATGAATGGTGTCAGTGGAGCAGTGGCCGCGGCTTTTGGTCTGTCTGCCCCAGCGTTGCTTGCGATTGCGGTTGTTACGTATTTCTATGCATCTCTTCGTGATAATATCTATGTAATAAAAATTTTAAATGGCGTGCGAAGTGTTGTAGTTCCAATTATTATAAGTGCCTGTCTGCGCCTGAAAAAAACAGCAATCCACAGTAAGGTTTCGTGGCTGCTTGTTTTTGCTTCATTTATTTTATGCGTTATGACTGGAATTAACAAGCTGTTGCTTGTAGCAGTTTCTCTGATTATAGGTATGCTCATTTGGAAGGGGAAAAATGATGGAACTGTATCTTGAACTGTTTCTTTCATTTATGAGAATAGGATTCTGTAGTTTTGGCGGAACAACGATGGTGCCAGTCATTAATGATGAGGTTTTATCGCATGGCTGGATGACTGCAGCGGAAGTAATTGATATTGTCGCAGTGGCAGAAATGACACCAGGGTCTTTAGGAATAAACTGCGCAACCTTTGTTGGTTTGCGAACTGCTGGCATTCTAGGAGCGCTGTCTGCAAGTTTGGGAGTTATGATGCCATCCCTTACATTGAGCATGGCTGCTGCAGGATTTATCTTTCAATTGAATGGAAATCCATGGTTGGAGAGTGCGTTACGGGGCGTCCGTCCTGTAAGTCTTGGTATGCTGGCGGCGGCAGCTGTGACGCTTGGAATAACAACTTACTGGAGAGAAGCCGGAAACATGTGGTTTTCTGCCATTCATTGGAATCAGATATTAATTGCACTGGTTTCATTATATTTATTGCTTCAAAAAAAACTATCCATTCCTAAGACAATCTTGATTGCGGCAGTATTAGGGCTTCTCATCGGTTGATGAGAAGCCTATACGCATTTTTAGAGATTATCCGCGAAGCTTCATCAGCCGTTCCTGGACAGTAGCAATGAATACAAGTCCGGTAACAACATGCGGATTTTTAATCGTGGTTACTTTTTTCAGATCAGCAGTCATAATGCCGTTTTCTACGGTATTGACTGCTGCTTCTTTTAACTGGCGGCCAAAGGTTTCCAGCTCTTTGTTCTGATCCAGCTCGCCGCGTTTTTCCAGAGCGCTGGCCCAGGCCATAATGATGGCAAGCGGGTTGGTAGATGCAACACCGCCCTCCAAATAGCGGTAGTAGTGACGGCGCACGGTTCCGTGAGCAGCCTCGTACTCATAATTGCCGTTCGGTGATACCAGCACGGAGGTCATCATAGCTGCGGAACCATATGCGGTAGCCAGCATATCACTCATAACATCGCCGTCATAGTTCTGGCAGGCCCAGACATAGCCGCCCTGATTTTTTACGGCACGGGACACTGCATCGTCGATCAGACAGTACTGGTAGGAAATACCGGCCTTCTCAAAGTTTTCCATAAACTCATTCATGAAAACATCTTTGAAAATCTCGCGGAAATTACGGTCATAGACCTTTGAAATTGTGTCCTTTGCGGAAAAGATCAGATCCTGCTTTACATCCAGTGCATAGGACATGCAGCAGCGGGCAAAGCTCTGGATGGAAGAATCCAGGTTATGGATGCCCTGGACAACACCAGGCGTGGTAAAGTTATGGATGAGCTCTCTTGTTTCCGTCCCGTCTTCAGCAGTGAAAACCAGCTCACATTTGCCCGGCTGGTCAATCTTCATTTCGGAAGCACGGTAGAGATCGCCATATGCATGGCGGGCCAGGGTGATGGGTTTCGTCCAGGTTTTGATATAGGGCTCAATGCCTTTGATCAGGATCGGTGCACGGAACACGGTACCGTCCATGATGGAGCGGATGGTAGCGTTCGGGCTCTTCCACATTTTTTTCAACTGATATTCCTGCATGCGCTCCAGGTTTGGCGTGATGGTGGCGCATTTGACGGCAACACCGTATTTGTTGGCGGCATTGGCGGAGTCTATTGTAACCTGGTCATCGGTGAAGTCACGGTTGCGGATGCTTAAGTTATAATACTCGACCATGAGATCCACAAAAGGCAGAATCAGTTTTTCCTTGGTTTCTTTCCACAGGATTGCAGCCATCTCGTCGCCGTCCATCTCGACAAGCGGTGTAGTCATTTTGATTTTTTCCATAATCTTTCCTCCTCTGGGTTCTGGACAGTTGACTGTTCTTTACCTAGTTTATCACAACAGGGCGATTTTGAAAATGTGACAGTCCAATCTTTTGCAAAACTCATGCCAGTTCTTCCTTCGCGATCCGGATAAAGAGCTGGTCTGCTTTTGATAAAAATCCACTCTTTAAAGATGTAATGCACATATCCCAGTGAGCCTGGTATGCGTTGTCAATGGACAGCAGTGCCGGGTGGTATTCCTCCGAAGTAATCCGGGAGTATTCCAGAGGCACGAAGGTAACCCCCATTCCCTGGGCAGCAAGAAGCTGGGCGGTTTCAAAATTGCGCAGTGTGAGTGAAATTTTCGGACGCTGGATTCCGGCACGTCCAAGCACTTCATCCGTGATCTGACGGATACGCTGCGATTTGTGCAGCATCAGGAAACTTTCGTTTTTCAGCAGTTTTACATCCAGAACCGGGTATGGATATCCGTCCTTGCGTTCTGCCTGCCTGATCAGCGGATGATCTGGTGCGAGCGCGATCACGAATGGATCGCGGCGCATGATGTCGAACTGAAACTGAGGCTGTGTCCGGATGTCGGCCGGGGTATGCATGATGGCAAAGTCCAGTTCTCCTGACATCAGCATCTGCTCCAGTCTGGAAGAGTTTTCCTCTGAGATGGTAAGCTCGATATTAGAGCATACATCACAGAAGCGCGGCAGAATTTTAGCAAGGGTCAGGGTACTGAGATGGTTGGTGGTGCCGAGATGGATCTTGCCGGTTTTCAGGTTATTGATGTCACTGACCTCCAGCTCAAAATCCTGATAGATCTTTAATACCTGGACTGCCATATGGTAATAGCGCTCCCCGGCAAATGTAAGTGTCAGACCGCCTGCTGTGCGGTTAAAGAGCGGCAGGCCAACGGAATCCTCAATCCGCTGGATCGACTGGCTTAGGGATGGCTGGGCAATGAAGAGCTTTTTGGCCGCCCGGGATATATTTTTTTCGTCTGCTACTGTTTTGACATATAATAATTCTTTGCTGGTCATGGTTTGTCCCTCTTTCGGTGTATCCATAGGAAATTATAATCTAAAATGTACAAAGCTTCAAGGTTCGTTTGGCACAACTATTTACTTTTAAAAATCCACATTGTATACTTACATCAAAGACATATACGGATTTCATGACAGTGCGATCTGTACTGTAGAAGAATGAAAGTGCAGCAAAGCTGGCATGTGCCGGAAGATAAGGAGAAGAATAGTATGGATAAGATGAAGGACCTTGCTTATTATAACGGAAAGATTACGGCAATTGACGATATGATGATTCCGGCTAATGACCGCGGATTCTACTTCGGAGATGGAATTTACGAGGCGGCAATGGTATTTGATCATAAGATCTTTGCCCTGCAGGATCATCTGGACCGCATGTTCAACAGTGCAGCCATGCTTCGCATTGAACTTCCCTATACAAAAGAGGAAGTCGGCGCGCTTCTGACGGATCTGGTGCAGAAGTTAGAGAGCAGCTGCCAGTTCCTTTACTGGCAGGTGACCAGAGGAACCTCTCCGCGCAATCATCTGTTCCCGGGAGAGGGAGTTTCCAGCAATCTGTATGTATACAGCAAGCCTTGGAGCGGTGTGCAGATGTCCGATGAATACCGGCTGATCAGCATTCCGGATACCCGTTTTTATCACTGCAATATCAAGACCTTAAATCTGATCCCGAATGTCATGGCAGCTCAGCAGGCATCTGAAGCAGGCTGCAATGAGACTGTTTTTGTACGGGACGGATTTGTGACGGAATGCTCACATTCGAATATTTCCATGGTGAAGGATGGCGTGTTCATTACGCATCCGTTAGATAATCTGATTCTTCCGGGAACTGAGAGAAAGCACATCATCCGCTATTGCGGTGAACTGGGAATCCCGGTAGAGGAGCGTGCATTTACCCTGGAAGAGCTCTACACCGCAGATGAGATCCTGGTGACCAGTACCAGCCATCCGAGCATGCGTGCCATGGAGTTAAACAAAAGGGCTGTCGGTATGAAGAATCCGGAACTGATCCAGAAGCTGCGTGATAAATATTTAAGTGAAATCGGGAAATGATCTGCTGTGGCAGTTCCTGATAAAAAGCAGAGAGGAAGAATAACATGGAGAGAAAACGAATCCGGGACTTTGGCCTTGTGCCTGGACGCCTGCAGACCGGAAAACGAAATAAGATTACGGATGTGCCTGGGGTAAAGGTCGGACACTGCACGGTAAAAACAGAAGAAAATCATACCGGAGTGACGGTGATCCTTCCCGGTGGGGACAATGCATTTGCAAAGAAATACATTGCAGCAGCTTATGTTCACAACGGATTTGGAAAAAGTGCCGGGTTGGTTCAGATAGAAGAACTGGGAACGCTGGAGACCCCCATTGCCCTGACGAATACGTTAAATGTAGGAAAGGTATGGGATGCCATGGTGGACATCGTGGTGGAGCAGTGTAAGCAGGATGGTCTGAATCCCATGAGCATCAATCCGGTAGTGGGCGAGTGCAATGACTGCCGCATTAATCAGATTCAAAAGCGGGCAGTGGGAACAGCAGAGGTCCGTCGCGCCTTTGCGTCTGCCTCCGATGACTTTGAAGAGGGAGATGTGGGGGCCGGAGCAGGAACGCTCTGCTATGGCCTGAAGGGTGGTATTGGCTCTGCTTCCCGTGTGATCCGTATTGGAGAAACAGAATATACCATTGGTGTGCTGGTCCAGTCAAATTTTGGAGCAACTGAGGATTTTGTGTTAAATGGAGAGGCTGTCGGTGCAAAGATTCTGGACTGGAAGCAGGAAAAGGATGATATGGCAGCATCGGAAGAGGACAAGGGTTCTATCATGAGTATTCTGGCTACGGATCTTCCGCTGACCAGCCGTCAGCTGAAGCGTATTCTTCGGAGAACCGGAGTAGGCATTGCCCGCACGGGCGGCTATACCGGACATGGAAGCGGTGAGGTCATGATCGGATTTACCACAGCAAACCGGATTCCATCCGGCACAGAAGAGAAACTGCTGCAGATTCAGGCGATTCCGGAGCATGTGATCAACCGGGCATTTCTTGCTGCTGCGGAGGCAGAGCAGGAAGCAATCTTAAATTCCATGACAGCAGCAGAGCGGACCCGCGGACTGGCAGGAGAACTTTATTACAGTCTGGCGGAGTATCTTGAAGACCAGGATTCGAAACAGTAACAAATTCGTTCAGACAATCAACAGAAATTGTATAGAAAAAGCGGATTGCAGGATGAGAGAAACGATTTCTCTGCCTGCAGTCCGCTTTTGGCGTTGAAGGTATTTGAGCAGGATTATTTGTCGGCCGTTTTTTTGGCTGCTTCGATCAGTCCGGTGAAGACCGGGAGCATATCATCAGAAGCCAGGAGCATAGCTTCCGGATGCCACTGGATGCCGAGGCCGTACGGGTAGTCGATCAGCTCAATGGCTTCTACAATGCCGTCATCGGCCGTCGCGGCAATCTTTAAGCCGTCCCCCAGCTTTTTCACGCTCTGGTGATGATAGCTGTTGGTCCAGATCCGCTCACCAAACATGTTATAGAGAGTAGTGCCTGGCCTGAGGGAAACCTGATGGCTCACATCACCACGGTCATCCCGGATCATGTGTCTTGCGGTTCCTTCCCCATGCAGACTGTTATCCTGATACAGGGTTCCGCCACAGGCCACATTTAAGACCTGGTGCCCCCTGCAGATAGCCACAAACGGTTTTCTGGCTTTGATGACACGGCGGATCAGTCCGATCTGGCTGCGGTCCAGCATCAGACTTGTGTCACCTACCAGCGGATGAGCCATTTCCCCGTAGCAGCAGGGGGTGATATCTGCACCGCCGCTGAAGATGAAGCCATCGCAGGCCTCTGTCATGGCATCTAAAAGCTCTTCATTTGTGACGGAAGGAAGCAGGAACGGAACCCCGCCGCCCTTGGTTACTGCATCGTTGTAAGTCCAGCCGTTCGTGGAAAGAAGTGCGCCGGATGTGGGATTTTTGGTATTTATGGTTGTAATTCCGATCTTTGGCAGCATAATAGAATACCTCTCTTTGTCAGATGTGACAGTTAGTATAACATCAATGCCGGATAGATGCAAGTCCAAGCTCTGTGATCTCACAGCCGCTTCGGGTCCTGCCGACCCGGATAAGCCCGTCATCTGCCAGCTCTTTTAACAGTCCGCGCAGTTTTCCCTCACTGACGGCAATATCTTTTCCGGCCAGGGCTGTCAGAATGGCGCCGCGCCCGATTCTCGGTGTCTCAGCGATCAAAGACAGCACCTGATTTCTTAATGCGCTGCTTTCGCTGAAGGGCTGGCTGACCCGGTTCCGGATATAGGAAGGAAGCTGGGAAAGAACCAGTGGGTGAGCGGAGTACAGAGAGAAAAAGTACCGGCTCAGGTTAAACAGCTCCTGGATATTCCCCGGATATTCGTAGCTCATGAGAAAATTCATCAGACTGGAAGAAATCAGATCTCTCAGACGGATATTGGAATCGTGAAACAGTTCGCGGAAAAAGTGTTCCATGAGTATGGGAATATCTTCCCGGCGTTCACGAAGCGGGACGGTGTCAATGGAGGCCGCATTTAAAAGGAAAAAGAGCTCTTCCCGGAAACTTCCGTCCAGAACATTCTGATACAGATCCTGACTCGTGGTGGCCAGGATGCGGATATCAAGGTCTGTCATTGTGTTTTGCAGGATGCTGATGAGCGTATCCTGGGTTGTGAGCGAAAGTCGTTCTGCACCGTCGATCAGAAGAGTACCCTTGTCAGCCTGCCTCAGATGCTCCTCAGCCTCCAATCCGGTATACAGGGAGTTGAAGATGATCAGCGGATTCTGTCTGCGGCTGGAAGTCTTGTGGATGGCTATGGCAATCTTTTTTTTCTGGGTTCCGTTTTCCCCCTGGATCAGGACCGGGAAATCGTAGAGCGCCAGGCGGCGGGCGTATTCCAGCATGTTCAGGACACGGCCGGAGACGGAGATGATACTGTCAAAACCGCTGTTAAGCCGGTAAAAATCTGAGGAGGGATCACGGATATCAATGGGGGTAATATCCGGATCCGGAGAGGCAGATGCCGGCTGGCTGCTCAACAGATACAGCGTTTTATGACCGGGAAATGAAAGATGCAGCACGCTGAGCTGGCGTCGCAGACCGCTGCGGCTGACAAGCTGGTAGTCCGCACTCTGACAGAAATTGTGGGAAGCATACTGGGAAGGCAGCCAGGATGAAAACATGCTGTTCATGCATCCGGTTTCCGGAATATCCCAGTCCTGACAGAAGGCACGGTTCAGCATGCTGATCCGGCCTTCGTCTGTCATAAGACAGAGACTGACGGAAAGGTTGCTCATCACTGCCTGTAAAACCTGCTTGGAAAAAACGTAGTTGCTGTAATGCGTTCCGGTCAGCTGTAGGATCTGAAGGATCCGGTTGACGTAAGTCCGGGTGATCTGATTGGTGAGGCTGGAAGGAAGGTGAAAGCAGGTGCACAGATCGTGGATCGTGGAGATATCAATGATCCGGTTTCCAATGTTGATGACATTGGGAACATGGGCCGGGACCAGCTTTGGTTCACCCAGGGTGATGGCATACTGGATCGATTCATCTGTCTTGGTGCAGCCCTGGTAAAAAGGCACAAAATGGTACTGTGTGATGCCGGCCTCCTGGAGCTGGCCAAGAATATCCAGAACAGATTCTTTGGTATCATTGACTAGATAGACCGAGGCCCCCTGCGGAATCCGGATGATCCGATCGAGAGAAGCCGGGTTAAAGGTGCGGGTGCAGACAAGCTGTGTCATGTTTTCCGGTACCGGAATGGGAAATGCTTCCCTGGTACGGCTGCTGGCAAACAGGATGCAGGAATAGTCCCGGATCTGTGCCGGGTCGTGGATCTGGTAAGGGTCCAGGATATGAAAGCTGATATATTCGCCAAGCAGGGCAGAGAGATAGTCCTGAAATTCCCGGCGGATGCCGGGATGCAGGCAAATGATGAGTACACTGTTTTTCTGATTGACGGTGGCAGACGGTTTGAAGTGAGACATGACAGATGCTCCTTTCACTGGAATCAAGGTTTTAATAGGCATATTATAATGCATAATAATGCATAAAACAACCTAAACTATTAATAAAACAAAGAAGTGCGGATATTTATCAAAAAAACCATTTTTCTGTTTGACAATGTAATGTGATAAAGTGTAAAATAAAAACCATGCAAGGGTGCATACACGAAAAGGGAAAGTATGTTCCATGCTTTTTTTATATACGCGGAACATAAAAACGTGTAAAGACCTTTGAAAAAAAGAAGAGGAGGATCATTTTATGAAGAAGACAAAAACAAAGCTTCTGGCTGTACTCCTGACTGCAGCTATGGGTGCACTGACCGCGTGCGGCGGCTCCGGTTCTTCTGAGACCACTGCAGCAGCTTCCGGTGAGTCACAGGCAGCAGAAACTACCGCAGCCGTAGAACTGGCAGAGGGAGAGTCCGTGTCCCAGGATACCGACATCACCGCAGCAATGCTGGTAGACTTTACTACCATGGATCCGATGGATACCAGTGATACCTTATCCGGCGGTATTCAGAGACTGATGATGGATGGTCTGTTCGGCTTCGATGATGATATGAAGATCATCCCGATGCTGGCTACCGACTACGAAGCAAACGACGACGCTACCGAGTTCACCATTCACTTAAGAGAGGGCATCCAGTTCTCCGATGGTACTCCGTGGAACGCAGAGGCAGCAAAGGCAAACTTTGACCGCTGGGGGGATAAGAACCTTGGCTTAAAGAGAACGACCCTACTCTGCAACGTTTTAAAAGAGACCGAGATCGTTGATGATTACACCGTGAAGGTAACCCTGGAAAATCCATTCGGCGCATTTATCCCGACTCTGGCTCATCCGGCCTGTGTTGTTATGAGTCCGGCAGTCATCGCAAAGGGCAACGAGGAGTGCGCTAAGAATCCGGTTGGTACCGGCCAGTACACCTTCGTAGAGTGGGTAGCAGGTGAGCACGCTACCATCGCTTTAAACAAAGACTGGTGGGGCTATAACGCAGATATCTGCGGCGGCACCGCTTTAGTAGACCCGGATGCCGGTTTCAAGACCATTACCTTCAAGCCGGTATCTGAGAACGCAACCCGTGTCGCAATGCTGCAGTCCGGTGACGCACAGTTCATCTGGCCGGTTCCGACCGAGAGCATTGAGACTCTGCGTGGCGACAGCAATGTAGCAGTTGGCCAGGAAGAGGGTATCGTAGTACGTTACCTGATGATGAACAACCAGAAAGCACCGTTTAACGATGTGAGAGTCCGTCAGGCCATCAACTACGCGATCAACAAGGATGCTTACTGCGCAGTTGTTAAGAACGGTGTGGCAACTCCGGCAACCTCCATCATCGGACCGAACGTCCAGTTCTACAAGGGCAACGATGTATATGCATATGACATCGAGAAGGCGAAATCCTTACTGGCTGAGGCCGGTTATCCGGATGGCTTCAAGACCAGCATCATGTGTGCTTCTACTACTGCAAACTTAAAGCAGTGTGAGTTTTTACAACAGCAGCTGGCTCAGGTCGGCATCGACGTTGAGATCAACGCTCTTGAGAGCGCGGTGGTAAACCAGAAGATCCAGGATGTGAATGTTCCTGGCTCTGAGGCAGAGGTTGATATGTATGTGATCGGCTGGTCCCCGTCTACCGGTGATGCTGACTGGGGTATCCGTCCGTTAATGGCGATCGAATCTGAGCCGCCGGCAAGCTACAATATCTGCTACTATGAGAACGAAGAGGTTGACCAGCTCTTAAAAGACGCATTATCTACCGCGGATGATGCCAAGAGAGCTGAGGCTTACGCAAAAGCCCAGGATATCATCTGGGAGGAGAGCCCGCTTGTATGTCTGGCAAACGACAACAACACCTGGGCCAGCTCCGCAAAGATGGTGGACGCAAAGGTCTTCCCGGATAACTGCCTGAACTTAAGAAACGCTAAGCTGGCAAAGTAATCCATATTTAGCTAAGAAACAGATCTGACAGAATGATATACTGCAAAACAGGTGGTCTGGCGGAAATCTGATCCGCCGGACCATTTTTGCAGGAAAAAGAATCCGATTAACAGGGGGTACTCCCCAAAAAGAATGAAAGGTGTTGAGTGTATGTTAAGGTACATAGGTAAAAGAATCATTGGAGTGATACCTACCCTGATTATTGTGGTAACCTTCGTATTTTTCTTCGTACGGCTGATCCCGGGTGATCCGGCACGTCTGGTAGCCGGTCCGCAGGCAACGCTGGAAGATGTACAGGTAGTTAGAGAAGAACTGGGTCTGGATAAACCAATTCATGAACAGTACATTACATATGTAACGGGTCTGCTGAAAGGTGACCTTGGTACATCTCTCCGGACCAAGCGTCCGGTTGCGGTGGAGGTTTCCAACCGCTATGCCAATACGGCAAAACTGACCCTGCTGGCCCTCGCATGGAGCACCATCGTGGGTGTGCTTCTCGGCGTATGGTCCGGAAGACACAGAAGCCACTGGCAGGATTACACAGGAATGACACTGGCTGTGTCCGGCATATCGCTTCCTTCTTTCTGGGTTGGCTTTATGCTGATCATGGTATTTTCCGTGAATCTGAAATGGTTCCCGACCACGGGTGCGGATTCACTGAAGAGTCTCGTATTACCTTCGATCGCACTGGGATCCAGTATTGCGGCAATCATTGCCCGCTTTACCAGATCCTCTATTATAGAAGTATTAAAAGATGATTACATCCGTACTGCGCGCGCAAAGGGATTAAGAGAGCGCGTGGTTGTATGGAAGCATGCGTTCCGCAACGCGATGATCTCCGTTGTTACCGTAGTCGGCCTGCAGTTTGGTTTCCTGCTTGGCGGTTCCGTAGTAACCGAGTCTGTATTCGCGTTCCCGGGCCTTGGTTCTCTGCTGGTTGAGTCCGTAAACTACCGTGACTATCCGGCGATCCAGTCCCTGATCCTGATCTTTTCATTACATTTCGTTGTGATCAACCTGATTGTAGATGTGCTTTATGCTGTGCTCAATCCGGAAATCCAGCTTGACTAAGAAAGGAGGAGTTTAAGATGGCAAAAGAGAAAATAATGAAGCAGGCCGAAGAAAACCTGAATGAAAAAACGGACATCAGCACTCCGCTTTCTGAGTTTGTCCGCAAATTTAAGAAACAGAAGACCGCCATTGTGGCTCTGGTTTTCATCCTGTTTTTAGTAGTGCTTTCCTTTACCGCAAAATTCATTGCTCCGTATGGGATTAACGATTTCGATTACAACGCGATCATGCAGGCACCGACCGCGGCACACTGGTTCGGAACCGATGAATTCGGAAGAGACCTGTTCTCCCGTATCATCTGCGGTACCGGAATTTCCTTAAGTGTCGGCCTGTTCTCTGTCAGCATCGCGGCTGTGATCGGCTCTTTCCTGGGCCTGATCGGCGGTTACTACGGCGGTATCATTGATTCCATTATCATGCGTATCTGTGACGCGCTGTTCGCGTTCCCTGGCATCATTCTGGCCATCGCGATCGTAGCGATCCTTGGCAGCGGCATGACCAATGTAATCATTGCGGTAGCGGTGTTCAACATTCCGAAATTTGCGCGTCTGGTACGAGGCAACACCCTGGCAACCAAGAACAGCGTGTTCGTACAGGCAGCAAAGAACATCGGCGCGGATGATAAGCGTATCCTGTTCTACCACATCCTGCCGAGCGCGATCCCGGACATCATCGTGCAGTACAGTATGTCCATCGGATCTTCCATTCTGACTGCGTCTTCCTTAAGTTTCTTAGGCATGGGTGCCCAGCCGCCGACACCGGAGTGGGGCTTGCTTTTAAGCAACGGACGTACTTACATGATGAACAGCTGGCATATCACCCTGTTCCCGGGTCTTGCGATCTTCTTAACCGTACTCAGCTTCAACCTGCTGGGCGATGGACTCAGAGACGCACTCGATCCGAAGCTGACTGATTAAGGAGGTGCAGGAATATGAGCGAAACAATCAAAGTGGAGACAACGAAAGATGCCTCCGGCAAAAATATTCTGGAAATCAAAAACATGCACACCTGGTTCCATATGGACAGCGGTATTGTCAAGTCCGTGGATGGTGTTGACATTGAGTTAAAAGAGGGTTCCACCCTCGGTATCGTAGGTGAGTCCGGAAGCGGAAAGAGCGTAACTGCCCTTTCTGTCATGGGCCTGTTAATGGGAACCACCGGTAAGATTGAGGAGGGCGAGATCCTCTTAGACGGCAAGGACATTGTACACATCGGCAATGAAGAACGCAGAAAACTGCGCGGCAGCAAGATCTCCATGATCTTCCAGGAGCCGATGACCAGCTTAAATCCGGTCATGAAGATCGGTGACCAGATCATGGAAGCCATTCTCATGCATCAGAAGGTCAGCAAGAAGGAAGCAGAGGAGAAGGCCATCGAGATGCTTCGCATGACCGGTCTTCCCCGCGTGGAAAAGATGATGAAGGAGTATCCGTTCCAGCTTTCCGGCGGACAGCGCCAGCGTGTCATGATCGCCATGGCTCTGGTATGCAATCCGGAGATCCTGATTGCCGATGAGCCGACCACGGCTCTGGATGTAACGATTCAGGCACAGATCCTAGACCTGATGAACAAATTAAAAAAAGAGATCGGAACTTCCATCCTCTTTATCACCCATGACCTTGGCGTGGTGGCAGAGGTCTGTGACCAGGTTGTTGTCATGTACTGCGGCCGCGTGGTTGAGAAGGGCTCCGTTTATGACATTTTCGACAAACCGTCCCATCCGTACACGGAAGGCCTGTTAAATTCGATTCCGAAGCTTGGCGAGCATGTGGAAGAGCTAGAGTCCATTCCGGGCAATGTACCTAATCCGAAGTACATGCCGAAGGGCTGTAAGTTCGCGCCGCGCTGCAAATACGCGTTTGACCGCTGCCGCGAGGAGGAGCCGGGCTTCACGGATCTTGGAAACGGGCATCAGAGCCGCTGCTGGCGCTGTATGCAGGAAGGGGGTAAGGACTGATGGCAGACAATTTATTAGTTGTTCGGGGACTCAAGCAGTATTACCCGGTAAAGGGCGGACTTGGAAAAGAGCCGTCCTATGTGAAAGCAGTCGATAATGTAGATTTTGAGGTAAGACGCGGCGAGGTATTCGGAATCGTAGGAGAGTCCGGATGCGGAAAGTCTACCCTTGGAAAAAGTATCTGTAAGCTGATCGAGCCGACGGATGGCTCCATCGTGCTGGATGGTGAAGAAATCGCAAAATACACACCAAAGCAGATGCGGCCGATCCGAAAAAAAGTCCAGATGGTATTCCAGGATCCGTACGCGTCCCTCAACCCGCGTATGTCAGTCCGTGATATCGTGGCAGAGCCGCTTATCATCCACGGCCTGACAAAGACCCGTGAGGAGACCGATCAAAAGGTTGTAGAGCTTTTACGCCGTGTTGGCCTGGATGATTACCATGCAAACCGTTATCCGCATGAGTTTTCCGGCGGACAGCGTCAGCGTATCGGCATTGCGAGGGCCCTGGCTGTACAGCCGCAGCTCATCATTGCCGATGAGCCGGTTTCCGCGCTGGATGTTTCCATCCAGTCCCAGGTGTTAAACCTCATGAACCAGTTAAAGCGGGATATGAACCTGACCTACATTTTCGTTGCTCATGACTTAAGTGTTGTGGAGCATATCAGTGACCGTGTCGGTGTTATGTATCTGGGAAATTTTGTTGAGGAGGGAGACAAGTACAGTCTGTACCAGAACCCGCTTCACCCGTATACCCAGGCACTTCTTTCCGCTGTTCCGATCCCGGACCCGAAAGCAAAGAAAGACCGGATCATTCTGGAGGGAAATATCCCCTCTGCACTGAATCCGCCGAGCGGATGTAAATTCCATACGCGCTGCCCGAAGTGCATGGAGCGCTGCAAGACGGAGGCTCCGCAGAAGTACCAGGTAGGTGACGATCATTTTGTATACTGCCATCTGTACGACACCGAGGAAGCGAAGAAGAACGCGAAAGCTGCGGAGAACGCAGTGATCCATCAGTAATAAAGTCATAATAGCAATTACATGGCAGAGGAGCCGGTTGATGACTAGATGCCATGAACCGGCTCTTTTGCTGTCTTTTGAAAAAATACAATTGAAATTTTTATAAAAAGAGAGGCACGAACAATGAAACTGTTTATCAGTGCGGATATTGAAGGCTGTGCCGGAACAACCCTCAATTATGAAACCCACAAAGAAGAACCGGCTTATCAGAAATACGCAAAGCAGATGACCGATGAGGTCGTGGCTGTCTGTGAGGCTGCTCTGGCTACCGGCGTGGATGAGATCGTAGTAAAGGATGGACACGGAGATGCCACCAACATTGATGTGATGGCCATGCCGGAGCATGTCACTCTGATCCGCGGAAAGAGCGGGCACCCCATCAACATGATGTATGGTCTTGATGAGACATTCGATGCGGTGTTTTATATTGGATATCATGCACCCGCCGGTGATCCGGGAAGCCCACTGAGCCATACTTCCACGGGGGCCAGCAATTTTATTGAGTTAAACGGGAAGCGTATGAGTGAATTTATGCTGAACACTTATACGGCGGCCATGTACGGTGTTCCGGTGCTGTTCTTATCCGGTGACGAGCGGATCTGTGAGCTGTCAAAGGAGCTGGTTCCGCAGATCACGACGGTGTCTTCCAAGAAGGGCGTGGGCGGAAGTGCCTGGAATGTATCACCAAAGACTGTGATCGCAGATCTGAAAGCATCCGTCACAGAGGTGCTTTCCGGTGATATAGAGGCAAAGCTTGCTGCATGCAGAGTCACGCTTCCGGAGCAGTTTACCTATGAGGTAAACTATAAGGATCTGAAAAAGGCTTACCAGATGTCCTTTTATCCGGGCATGAAGGCAGTAGACGCGCGCACCAACCGCTTTACCAGTAAAAACTGGATGGATATTGTGACAGCTCATTCATTTGTGGTATATTAAAAGAACATACAGGGAGGATATGAACCATGGCAGATTTAAAGACAATTGAGGATTTAACCAACGCTTTTGGCCCGAGCGGTTTTGAGGAAGAGGTAGTAAAAGCAGTACAGAAGCATTGCGAGGGGCTGAATTTAAGAAACGACGCGATGTATAATGTATATGCGACGATGCCGGACGCAAAGGGAAACCGCCCGGTGTTTATGCTGGATGCGCATACCGATGAATGCGGCTTTATGGTCCAGAACGTGGAGGATAACGGACTTCTCAGTATCATCACCCTGGGCGGATTTCATATGACCAGCCTTCCGGCCCACAGTGTCATTGTGCGCAATAGTAAAGGCGAAAAAATCAAGGGAATCATTACATCCAAGCCGGTACATTTCTTAACGGCTGCCCAGAAGGCCGACAATTCCCTGACGATCGAGGAATTAAAGGTGGATGTCGGAGCCAGCAGCAGACAGGAGATCGAAGAGGATTACGGAATCCACGTCGGTGATCCGATCATGCCGGATGTGACCTTCTCCTATGATGAAAAACACGGCATCTGTTCCGGAAAGGCTTTTGATAACCGTCTTGGCTGTGTCTGCATCATTGAGACCATGAAAGCCCTGATGAAGGAGACGGAGAGCCTGGCCGTGGATGTGGTCGGTGCCTTTGCTTCCCAGGAGGAGGTTGGCATGCGCGGCGCAACCGTGACTGCACAGCAGGTAAAGCCGGATCTTGCTATCGTATTTGAGGGATCTCCGGCAGACGATTTCTATTACCGTACCGGTGTAGCCCAGGGCTGCTTAAAGAAAGGTGTGCAGATCCGCCATATGGATAACAGCTATGTGGCAAATGACGCATTTATGGCCTATGCACATGAGATTGCTGACAAATACGGAATCAAATGTCAGGATGCGGTAAGACGCGGCGGAAGTACCAATGCAGGTAAAATCCATCTGACCCATCAGGCGGTTCCGGTTCTGGTTCTTGGTATTCCGTCCCGTTATGTGCATACCCACTACAACTTCTGCGCAAAGGAAGATATCGAATCCACCATTAAAATGGCTGTTGAGGTTATCCGCGGTTTAAATGATGAGCGTATCCGCCACATTATGCGTCAGGATGTATTATAATGCAGACTATGGAACAACAAAACGACAGAATATCTTTTCTTAAGGGAATGCGCGATGGAGTGCCCATCGCGCTTGGGTACTTTGCTGTTGCTTTTACACTTGGCATTACCGCAGGTAAGGCAGGGATGAATGCCCTGCAGTCTTCCCTGATGTCTGCGTTGATGCTCGCATCGGCGGGGGAGTTTGCGGCGATCAGCATGATCGGATCTGGAGCAGGGGTGATGGAGATGATCGTTACTACAGTGGTCATCAATATGCGCTACCTGCTGATGTCAAGTGCTTTATCCCAGAAGGTGCAGCAGAACAGGCCATTTCTCCACAGAATCTTCATGTCTTATGCGGTGACGGATGAGATCTTTGGCATATCCATGACGGTTCCGGGAAAGCTGAATCCGTTTTATCAATACGGTGCAGCCAGTGTGGCAGCGCCCGGCTGGGTATTCGGAACCTTTCTTGGCACGATGGTGGGCATGATCCTTCCGGCACCGGTCATGAGCGCTATGAGTGTGGCTATATACGGCATGTTTCTTGCAGTGGTGATCCCGCCGGCAAGAAAGGACAAGATCATTGCCGCAGTGGTAGTGGTATCCATGTCGGTAAGTCTTTTGTTCCAAAGCATTCCGGGACTTAAAAATATCTCATCGGGGTTTCAGATTATCCTGCTGACCGTGCTGATTTCGGCTGCAGCGGCAATCCTGTTCCCGGTACAGGAGGAGCAGCATGCATCATAATATTTACGCTTCCATTCTGGTCATGTTCCTGACAATTTATGGCGTGCGGGCCCTGCCACTGACGCTGATCCGCAGGGAAATCAGGAATCCGTTTATTCAGTCTTTCTTATATTATGTTCCTTATGTGAGTCTTTCTGTTATGACGTTTCCGTCCATCCTTTCTGCAACAGGAAACCGGATCACGGGAATTGTCGGATTTGTGGCAGGGGTGATCCTTGCCTGGATCGACGGAAATCTGTTCCGTGTTTCCATTGGTGCCTGTGTAGCAGTCTATATTGCGGAGATGATTTTGCATTAAAGTCGGAACAAACGTGTGCAGAGGCCTGTAAACCACTGGAAAACATTGACAAAAACAGGAAACAGATTTATAATGCCTTCATCGTCTGTCAAAAAACAGGTGATGGGGAGCAATTCATAATTGGAATCGAATGAGGAGGATAAGAACTATGGCAACAAGAAGAAACGCAGCTAAGGCACCAGCAAAAGCAGCACCGAAGACCGAGACCGTAAAAGCAGAAGCTAAGACAGCTGCAGCAGAGGTTAAAGCAGAAACTCCGGTAAAAGCAGTTGTTGAAGCACCGGCAGCAAAGCCAGTCGAGACCACCAAAAAAGCACCAGCAAAGAAAGCTCCTGCAAAGAAGGCAGACCCTAAGGCTTGCGTAGTGATTGAGTTCTCAGGCAAACAGATCGTAGCAAAAGATGTTCTGGACAAGGCAGTGAAAGCATATGAGGCAGACCATAAGGGCGCAGAGATCAAAACCATTGAAGTTTATGTAAAACCGGAAGAAAATGTTGCTTACTATGTTGTAAACGGAGAAGGTTCTGACGATTATAAGGTAATCTTATAATTCAGGATTCTCAGTTGTATCTGTATACTTTGTAAAGAGTGGAGGGGCTGTTGCAGACAGGTTCCAGAACGTTCTGGATTCCGTGTTGTGACAACCCTTCATTTGTTTGTTATAAATTACGGGAAATAAGGATCGGGAGCAGAAATCGCTGCCGGATAAAACGGATAAAGGAGAGAAACGGATGGAACAGCAGCAGGAGACCTGGAAACTTCCAGAGGCATTTGTGGCAAGAATGAAAGCGATGCTGGGAGACGCATGTGATATATTTCTTGCAAGCTATGAAAAAGAGCGGGCACTGGGGCTCCGGGTAAATACCATGAAGGTTCCGGCAGCGGAGTTTGCCGGTCAAAATCAGGCTTTGTTTTCCCTGCGACCGGTATCCTGGTGCCGGGAAGGCTTTTATTATGACCGGGAGAGCCGTCCGGGACGCCATCCTTACCATGAAGCAGGAGTATATTACATTCAGGAACCGAGTGCCATGGCAGTTGTGGCTTTGCTTGCTCCAAAGCCGGGTGAACGTGTGCTGGATCTGTGCGCGGCTCCGGGGGGCAAGACAACACACATCGCGTCACGCCTGGAAGGACGCGGACTTCTGGTCAGCAATGAAATCCATCCGGCGCGGGCAAAAATCCTTTCCCAGAATGTGGAGCGTATGGGAATTGACAACGCTGTCGTGACAAATGAGGATTCGGGAACCCTGGCTGCATTTTTTCCGGAGTTTTTTGACTGTATGGTCGTGGATGCGCCGTGCTCCGGAGAGGGGATGTTCCGGAAAGATGAACAGGCCAGAAATGAGTGGAGTGAGGCAAACGTAAAGCTTTGCGCAGAGCGCCAGCAGGAGATTCTGGACAATGCGGCAGAGATGTTAAAGCCGGGCGGCAGAATGGTATATTCTACCTGCACGTTCGCACCGGAAGAAGATGAAGCCGGAATCTCTGACTTTTTGAAACGACATCCGGAGTTCTCGGCAGTGCGCCTGGAGCCGGGCGGATATCCCGAGGGTCTGTCCTGCGGGCACCCGGAATGGAGTCAGGATCAAAATCCAGATCTTAAGTACACCTTCCGTATCTGGCCCCATGAGGCGGAGGGAGAGGGACATTATCTGGCTCTGCTGAAAAAGGACGGAACCTGGGCGCCGGAAGACAGCCGGAAGCGAAAACAGCCAAAATACTGGAATGACAAGGCAGGCAGAGCCTATCTCGGGGAATTTTTCAAAAAGTCCCTGACGGAAGAAGGATATGCGCTGTTAAAGGACGGTATGGAACAGCTGATTCTGTTTGGAGATCAGCTGTATATGCTGCCGGATGGCATGCCGGCACTGGACCGTCTGAGAGTGCTTCGTCCCGGACTGCATCTTGGGGAATTCAAAACAAAACGTTTTGAGCCGTCCCATGCGCTTTCTCATTTTCTGAAGCCTCAGCATGCAGTATCTGTGTGCTGTCTGGATCCGGAAGATCCCCAGGTACTGGATTATCTGAAGGGAAACACAGTCCGTGGGGAGGCCGGCCTCTCTGGCTGGACGCTGGTCTGCATTGGGAAGTATCCTCTTGGATGGGGAAAGGCAGTTTCCGGTGTGGTAAAAAATCATTATCCAAAAGGGCTTCGCATACAGGGTTAGATCCCTGATGTGCGAAGCCCTTTTTTATATGATAGGAAATTGCGTCCTATCATATAAAAACGCTCCGCGAGGATGCGCACTCGGCGCAAAGGTAGATGGTTGCTGAAGCAACCGCGCCTCGGCGCGAGAATGTGCCAAGGCACATTCTTTTTTGTATCATGGAAAACAGATGCATTGCCGATGTGCTGCTCAGTCATGGGTTCGGAACATTTCAACAATTGCGATCATATCTTCTTTGTTCAGCTTTTTATTGTTCATAAAGTTTCTGGTTTCCGGAATGTAATGTTCCAGGATCGGTAGCAGTATAAGCGCTGTGATACCTGCGGTGAAGCCGCCGTTGTACAGCACCAGGCCGCCGTGCAGGGCAGAGGTTGCGGTACACATGGATGCGCACATGAAGCCGGCGGCAATGCCGGCGCGTCTGCCGTAGCGCCCGGAAATCGGGCACAGGCCGGTGGCAAATGCCACACCGTTGATGTATCCCTGCGTGGTAATGGTCCAGCTGATCTCTCTGCCGCTGAGATAGCAGATCGTCAGTGTGAACAGATACAGAAGCTGATATCCCGCAAGAATCGGCCAGATATTTTTCGGATGCTGCCCCATGCAGGTAAAAGTCAGAGCTGCCAGGATCACACCGATGGTGGCACCGGTAAAACCG
Organism: Ventrimonas sp.; assembly: GCF_048380235.1. Lineage (NCBI taxonomy): Bacteria > Bacillati > Bacillota > Clostridia > Lachnospirales > Lachnospiraceae > Ventrimonas > Ventrimonas sp. The sequence continues at coordinate 21,772 of NZ_DBFCCJ010000077.1, forward strand.
GCACCTTCCGTGTAGACCATGATGATATCCAGGTAGAACAGGAAGAATATTCCCACTGTGCCAATGTTAATGAGGCAGAGCGGCATACCGTATTGAGAGGCAAAATCACTCTGATGTCCGGTGTCCCGGGTCAGCTCTTCATATCCAAGAAAGCTTTTGCCGTTTAAGAAAAATCCGGTCAGAATGCAGATAATAAAAATAAGCAGGAAAAAACAGTTGGCATACAGCTGAAAGGAGCGGCCAAACTGTTCGTAAACCGGATTGAAGCGGGTCAGCTTGGAAGATGGATCAATTCCCATGGTGTTGTAAAAAAGGTTAAACAGGAAAAAACCGAACACGCCGAATGCCAGTCCGCCATTATACAAGTTGTAACCTTTGTGCCATGCGTGGGCCCCCGGGAGAATGGCCGGTACGATAAAGCCCAGCATGATCGAAAAAGCGATGGTCAAAAGCACGCCGCTGACCGTTAGTGTCGGATGCCCGAACACAAAGGTATCCTGGGTGTAGCGGAATAAAAGTTCACCGATAAACGGGCTGAATGAAGTTGTGAACATGCAGACGTGCAGGTTGTTTTTAAAATTCAGCTTCTTTAATCGAAGATAGAGAAACGGGGCCAGAAAGCATGGCCACATGGTCAGAAAGTTCAGTCCGTAAAAGCAGTGCGCTACTACAAGAAAATAACCGGCCAGTGTGCTGGGACGGGAATCTCCTTTTAAACCGACCATAAAAAGCCAGCAGGCCATGCCGCAGGCGCCGGCGTTTAACATGGCGCTCGGCAGACCGCCGATCTCCAGATAGTCTGTAACCAGCGGGCTTGGTGATGTCATGATAAGATACCAGCCGTGGAGTATGCTGCCAAGTTCTCCTGTGTAGATGGCTGCGACCAGCGAAGAAATCAGAAAAGAAACGGAGAAGCCGAGAGCTATCCCGTTGATGATAGTACTGTTGGATATTTTTTTACCTTCCATGCATAAATCCCCTGTAGCGATATTTTTCATTATGAGTAGTGTTCTGACTTTCAATTATAGAGCAGCGGGTATTTCATTTCAAGGCAATTTCTTAACGAAACTTGTACGGAATTCAGTGCAAAGTTACTGTGTGACTGCAGGGCAGGCATTTGTTCGGGCATCTGGTAAAAACTGCTGCATATCCGCCGGGACAGGGGCTGTAAATTCCATGGGGATCCCGGAAACCGGATGTGAAAAGGACAGCTTCCAGGAGTGCAGGCTCTGACGCTGTAAAAAACGGTAATCCGGATTATAAAGGAAATCACCGTAGAGGGGATGGCCGATATGCTTCATATGGACCCGGATCTGGTGAGTACGTCCTGTTTCCAGGTAAATTTTAAGGAGAGAGGTGTCGGTTTGCGGCTGGTAGAAGAGCAGCTCATAATGGGTCAGCGCAGCTTCTCCGTGGACGGGGTCCGGGACACGCTCGATCGTGGAGCCCGGGAGTCTCGCAATGGGAACGTCAATCGTTCCTTCCGGCTGTTCTGAGAGGTTCCCGCTGACTGCGGCCAGATAGGTGCGGTGAATCTGGCGGTTCCTCACCATATCAGAAAGGATACAGCTGCTCAGTGCATTTTTTGCGACGATCAGAAGCCCGGTGGTATCACGGTCCAGGCGGTTGACGGCTCGGAAAACAAAGGGTTTTTGTTTCTGTTTAAAATACCAGGCAAGTCCGTTTGCCAGAGAGTTGGAGAAATTGCCCTGGGATGGGTGGATGGGAACATTCGCGGCTTTGTTTATGACCATCAGATCCTCATCTTCGTAAAGAATGGACAGCGGCATGCGCACAGGAACAATATTTTCCGAAGAAGTCTCTTCTGCAAATGTGACATCCAGCCGGTCACCGGTTTTCATGCGGAAGGTGGTATAAACCTTTGCCCCGCGGATCATCAGTCCGTCTTCAGTCAGTTTGATACGGTTGATCAGACTTTTGGAATATCCATGGGAGCGAAGCAGTGCTTCTACGGACTGTCCGTCTGTGGAAGCAGTGTAGGAGTGGCGGATGATATGGTCCATGTTGTCAGAATTCCTTTCCGGTGTTATGCTGCGATGCCTGATTTAAATGTTTCTTACGGCTTACGGCGTGGGGAGTCGGGCTGTTTTCCTTAAGAAAGCTGGCGCGCTGCACGCTGTCGATGCCGTAGCGGCCGCGGATATGGTCCACAGCTTTTTCCATAGCCCGCATTTTCTTCTGCCGCTCATCTTCAAACAGGCTCATCTGTTCAAACGGATCCTCCTGGATCTGTGAAGTGCGCAGTCCGATCAGCCGGACCGGCGTTTTGTCCCAGAATTCCTTCAGGAGGCGGCAGGCGGTGTCATAGAGAACCGAGGTGGAGTCAGTGGGGCTTTTTAAGACGCACTGATGAGACTGGCTGGTGAAGCGCCAGTCCTTTAATTCCACGGTAACGCTGTTGCAGCGGACACCGGCCTCCCGGAGCCTTGCTCCCACGGTTTCGCTTAAGGCAAGCAGGACCTGACAGGCGGTGTCAAAGTCAGAAACATCCTGTGCCAGGGTAATACTGTTTCCATAGCCTTTGCGTGTGGGATCCGGAGGGAGCACCGGATCCTGGTCAATGCCGTTGGCGTAGCGGTACACCTGAGTGCCATATTTATCGCCGAGATGAGCTCTTAAAATATCCGGATCACAGGATGCTGCATCACCAATGGTGTGAAGCCCGATGCGGGCCATTTTATCTGCGGCAGAGTCTCCTACAAAGAGCAGGTCGCGCAGGGGAAGCGGCCACATTTTCGCTGCGATCTCAGATGGGAATAGCGTATGGGTCTTGTCCGGCTTCTCAAAATCGGAAGCCATTTTTGCCAGAAGCTTATTGGATGAAATTCCAACATTCACCGTGAAGTTCAGTTCCTCCCGGATGCGCCTGCGGATCTGATCTGCGGCTTTTCTGGGAGGTCCGAACAGATGAATGGTTTCGGTCATGTCCAGAAAGGCTTCGTCAATACTGAATTTTTCAATATCCGGCGTATATTCAGAAAGCAGGGCGAGCATCTGCCGGGAATATCCGGAATAGATATCAAAACGGGAGGGGACAATGACCAGCTCCGGACATTTGCGCAGGGCGGAAGCAATGGTTTCTGCCGTTACCACGCCGTATTTTTTCGCTGGCGTGGATTTGGCCAGGATAATGCCGTGACGGGAACGGACATCGCCTCCGACCGCGGACGGGATCAGCCTGAGATCCTGAGCCTTCGGATCCCGGGATAGGCGATATACGGACTCCCAGCTTAAAAAGGCAGAGTTTACATCAATATGAAAGATCAGCCGTTTTCTGGATTCCACAATTCTATTCCTCCTGTTGCTGTATGGTGAGTCTGATATGCTTCCTATCATAGCAGAATATCCGGATTTTTACCAGAATAGGATAGAAAGACAATGCGATAATCGCGGGGCGTGTGAATTGAACAGAACAGGAAAGAAAAACAGGATCATCGGACTGATGGTAGGGATCAGCATCGGGTTTGCGGTGTGGGGAAGCGTACGCCCGGAGCCGGATCTGTGGCAGGGGGCGGAAAGTATGCTGGCAGAGAGCAGCCGGCCGGTATCAGAGACGAAACAGCAGCTGTCCCTGCATTCCCTGAGTGCCGTGCTGATGGATGCAGACAGTGGGCGTATTTTGTATGGAAAGGACGAGCATCAGGTACGGCCTATGGCCAGCACTACAAAGATCATGACCTGCATTCTTGCGCTGGAGCTTGGAAATCCGGAGGATTTTTGTGAGATTTCAGAAAAAGCGGCAGGGCAGCCAAAAGTGAAGCTTGGCGCGCCGGCCGGGAGCCGTATCAGGCTTAAGGATCTTTTGTATTCCCTGATGCTTGAGTCCCACAACGACTCAGCAGTGGCAATTGCGGAGCATATCAGCGGCAGCGTAGAGGCCTTCACGGAAAAGATGAATCGCAAGGCACAGGATATTGGCTGCGTGGATACCACGTTCCTGACACCGAACGGACTGGATGCGGAGAAGCAAAATGCAGATGGAGAGGTGATCCGTCATGGTACGACAGCCGCTGAGCTGGCAAAAATCCTGCGTTATTGTACGAAAACGTCCCAAAAAGATGATGAATTTTTAACGATAACGCGCTGCCGAAGTTATTCCTTTTCAGACTCTGAGGGACATAATACCTACAGCTGTCAGAATCACAACGCTCTCCTGGATATGACACAGGAGGCTGTGACCGGAAAGACCGGATTTACCGGAGGCGCCGGCTACTGTTATGCGGCTGAACTGTCAGACGGTGAAAGGAGCTTTATCCTCACACTTTTAGGATGTGGCTGGCCTCCGCATAAAGCCTGGAAATGGGAGGACGTACAGAAGCTGTACAGCTATGGCAAACAGAATTATTTCTATTCTGATTTTACTTTTGAGGAAAACAGACTTCGGATCCCGCTACTGAAGGGAGCGTATAAAGACTGGATTTACGCAGTTTCTGAAAGTCCGGAACAGAAGAGGAGTTTTCATCTTCTGGTATCGGAAACGGAGCGGCCTGTGGCAGAGTACGATATGAAAACGATCCTGGATGCTCCGGTGAAGGCAGGGGATGAAGTCGGAGTGGTCCGTTACCGGCTCGGGCAGGAGGAAATCGGCCAGAGCCACTACTGCTCAGAGGAGGATGCAGCGGCCTGGGGGCTGTCGTACTGTCTACAGCGGATCCTCGATTTCTGGATATTTTGAAATTGTAAAAATATTTCAAAAAGACTTGAATTTTTTCCGATGACATTATATTATTATAATCGGCAGAAATTGGATTTACTAAGCGATTTATTGTCTTTCCCTTAACAATGTGAACGGAAAAGTACAGAAATCGTCAAATATTTCAAAATGGAGGATTGCAAAATGAGTAATCAAACATCAGCAAGTAACAGAATCAACGCATTACTTGATGAGAACAGTTTTGTTGAAGTTGGCGCTTATATTACAGCAAGAAGCACCGATTTTAACATGACTGACAAGGAGACTCCGGCAGATGGCGTGATCACCGGTTACGGTACCATCGAAGGAAACCTTGTGTATGTGTATAGCCAGGACGCTTCCGTACTGGGCGGCTCCTTAGGTGAGATGCACGCAAAGAAAATTTCCAACATCTATTCCATGGCAGTAAAGATGGGCGCACCGGTCATCGGTCTGGTAGACTGTGCAGGTCTTCGTCTGCAGGAAGCAACGGACGCATTAAACGGTTTTGGTGAGATGTATTTAAGCCAGACCATGGCATCCGGCGTGGTTCCGCAGATCTCCGCTATCTTTGGTACCTGCGGCGGCGGTATGGCAGTAGCTTCCGCTATGGCTGACTTTATCTTTATGGAAGAGAAAAACGCAAAATTATTTGTAAATTCTCCGAACGCAATCGACGGAAATCGTGTTGAGAAGTGCGATACTTCCAGCGCTGCATTCCAGAGTGAGGAAACCGGACTTGTGGACTTCACCGGAAGCGAAGAGGATATCTTATCCCAGATCCGCTCCCTGGTAACCATCCTTCCGGCCAACAACGAGGATGACATGTCCTACAGCGAATGCACCGACGATTTAAACCGTGTATGCTCCGATCTTGAAAATTATGCAGGAGCAACCGATCTGGCACTGGCACAGATCTCCGATGACAACTTCTTCTTAGAGGTGAAGAAGAACTATGACAAGTCCATGGTAACCGGCTTTATCCGTCTGAACGGAACCACCGTGGGCTGCGTGGCAAACCGCACTGCTGTTTACGCGGCAGACGGTGTGAAGGAAGACGAGTTCGATGCAGTTCTCTCCGCTAACGGCGCAGAAAAGGCAGCAAAGTTTGTTTCCTTCTGTGACGCATTCAACATTCCGTTACTGACCCTGGTGAACGTAAAGGGCTACAAGGCATGCAAATGCACTGAGCGCCGCATCGCAAAGAACGCAGGCCGTCTGACCTACGCTTTTGCAAACGCAAGCGTTCCGAAGGTAACCGTCGTAGTCGGCGAGGCTTATGGTACCGCATACCTGACCATGAACTCCAAGTCCATCGGTGCAGATGTGGTATATGCATGGCCGAACGCAACCATCGGCATGATGGATGCTTCCGCTGCAGCTAAGATCATGTACGCAGACGAAATTGCAAAGGCAGATGATTCCGTTGCACTCATCAATGAGAAGGCAGCTGCTTATCGTGAAATGCAGTCCAGCGCACTTGCAGCGGCAAAGAGAGGATATGTAGACGATATCATCGAGGCATGCGACACCAGAAAACGCGTGATCGCAGCATTCGAGATGCTGTTTACCAAAAGAGAGGATCGTCCGGACAGAAAACATGGAACGGTTTAGAATGAGGTGACAAATATATGAAACAGTATATGAAACGAGTTTTGTTAGTGTTAAGCATGGTAGTCAGCCTCTTTGCTCTGTCCGCATGCTCCAACAAGAATGCTGCTGAGGCAGAAACTATGGATCCGCAGACAGCTTCCTACATTTCTCAGATCTCGGAAAACCTGCTCCAGACCATCGCCGAGATGGACGAAGCCACAGCAGAGGAGTCTGAGACCGGCCTGTTAAAGCAGGGCGAGGACGGACTTGCAAGCGGCCTGACTTCCTGGATCGGTGTCATGAAGGACACCGGCGCGTTCGTAAGCGTCCTTTCCTCCGATACCGAGCTTGGCGAGGATGATCAGTATGTATGTGTGATTCAGGCACAGTTTGAGAAACGCAACGTAGAGTTCAAAGCATTCTACACCATGGATCCGCAGAGCCAGAACTTAAATCCGGTCAGCCTGACCTTCAGCCCGGAGTATACCGTAGGCGAGAATATGGCAAAGGCAGGCATGAATACCTTACTTGGTATGGGTACCGTATTCCTGGTACTGATCTTCATCAGCATCCTGATCAGCTGCTTCAAGTTCATCAGCGTCTTCGAGAACAAGATGAAAGCAAAGAACGCAGCTCCGGCACCGGCAGCAGCTCCAGTGGCAGCACCGGCAGCAGAAGAGGAAGAGCTTGTGGATGATCTGGAACTGGTGGCTGTCATTACTGCGGCTATCGCAGCATCAACCAACTCATCAACCGACTCCCTGGTAGTACGCTCCATCAAACGTGCACCGGGCGCAAAATGGAAAAGAGCATAAGCGAATAGGAGGATTCTTATCATGAAAAATTACACAATTACTGTGAATGGCAATGTATACAATGTAACTGTTGAAGAGGGAACCACTGCTGGTGTAGTTCAGGCTCCGGCAGCAGCACCGAAGGCAGCTCCGGCAGCACCGAAGGCAGCAGCTCCGGCCGGCGCTCAGGGTTCTGTAGTTGTAACCGCTCCGATGCCGGGTAAGATCCTGGCAGTAAAGGCTAACGCCGGACAGGCTGTAAAGAAAGGCGATGTTATCATGGTTCTCGAGGCTATGAAGATGGAGAACGATATCGTAGCTCCTCAGGATGGAACCGTTGCAAGCATTAATGCAGCAGCAGGCGACGCAGTAGAAGCTGGCGCTACTCTTGCTACATTAAACTAATAGCTTGCAAAAAAGCAAGTTCCACATGGAGGGATTAAAATGGATTATATTGGATCTACTTTGGCCAATCTTCTTCAGCAGACCGCATTCTTCAATCTGACCTTCGGAAACTTTATCATGATTCTGGTGGCATTCGTATTCCTGTATCTGGCGATCAGAAAAGGATTCGAGCCGCTCTTACTGGTTCCGATCGCGTTTGGTATGCTGTTAGTTAATATCTACCCGGATATTATGGCTGCCCCGGAAGATATGTCCAATGGCGTAGGCGGACTTCTTCACTACTTCTTCATTCTGGATGAGTGGAGTATCCTTCCGTCTCTGATTTTCATGGGTGTCGGCGCAATGACCGATTTCGGCCCGCTGATCGCAAACCCGAAGAGCTTCCTGCTTGGCGCAGCAGCTCAGTTTGGTATCTACAGTGCATATTTCCTTGCAATTTTCATGGGCTTCAATGATAAGGCAGCAGCAGCTATCTCCATCATTGGTGGAGCAGACGGCCCGACTTCTATCTTCCTTGCAGGTAAGCTTGGACAGTCTGAGTTCATGGGACCGATTGCAGTAGCAGCTTACTCCTACATGGCGCTGGTTCCGATCATCCAGCCGCCGATCATGAAGGCTCTGACCACAGAAGAAGAGCGTAAGATCAAGATGGATCAGCTTCGTCCGGTTTCCAAGCTGGAGAAGATCCTGTTCCCGGTTATCGTAACCGTAGTAGTCTGCCTGATTCTGCCGACTACCGCACCGCTTGTTGGTATGTTAATGCTTGGTAACCTGTTCCGTGAGTCTGGCGTTGTAAAACAGCTGTCCGAGACCGCAAGCAATGCCCTGATGTACATCGTAGTTATCCTGCTTGGTACTTCCGTAGGCGCATCCACCAGTGCAGAGGCTTTCTTAAAGGTAACCACCTTAAAGATCGTTGCCCTGGGTCTGGTAGCATTCGCAGTAGGTACCGCAGCCGGCGTTATCTTCGGTAAGATCATGTGCAAGCTTACAGGCGGCAAGGTAAACCCGTTAATCGGTTCCGCAGGTGTATCTGCAGTGCCGATGGCAGCCCGTGTATCCCAGAAGGTTGGTTCTGAGGCAGACCCGACGAACTTCCTGCTGATGCATGCAATGGGCCCGAACGTAGCAGGTGTTATCGGTACTGCAGTTGCAGCCGGTACATTCATGGCAATTTTCGGCGTTTAAAATTCAATCATTTCTTGCTGCAGCAATATAAAGTTGCCGCAACATATAAATTTGGAGGTAAAGAATCATGGCTGAGATTCAGAAAAAACCGGTTAAGATCGTTGAGACTGTCCTGCGTGACGCTCATCAGTCCCTGATCGCAACCAGAATGAGCACCGAGCAGATGCTTCCGATCATCGATAAAATGGATAAGATTGGCTATTATGCAGTAGAGTGCTGGGGCGGCGCAACCTTTGATGCTTCTCTTCGATTCCTGAAGGAAGATCCGTGGGAGAGACTGAGAAAGTTAAGAGCGGGCTTTAAAAATACAAAATTACAGATGCTGTTCCGTGGCCAGAACATTCTGGGTTACAACCACTACGCAGATGATGTAGTAGAGTACTTTGTACAGAAATCCGTTGCAAACGGTATTGATATCATCCGTATTTTCGACTGCTTAAACGATCTGCGCAACCTGCAGACCGCTGTAAAGGCAGCAAATAAAGAGAAGGCACACGCTCAGATCGCACTGTGCTACACCCTGGGTGATGCTTATACCCTGGATTACTGGAAAGACATCGCAAAGAGAATTGAAGATATGGGCGCAGATTCCATCTGTATCAAGGATATGGCTGGTCTGTTAACCCCGTATGCAGCACAGGAACTGGTAAGTGCATTAAAAGAGTCCACCCAGCTGCCGATCGACCTGCATACCCACTACACCTCTGGTGTAGCTTCCATGACCTATCTGAAGGCTGTAGAGGCAGGATGCGATATCATTGATACTGCAATTTCCCCGCTGGCACTTGGCACCAGCCAGCCGGCAACTGAGGTTATGGTAGAGACCTTTAAGGGAACTCCGTACGATACCGGTTTATCTCAGGACAAGCTTGCTGAGATCACCGATTACTTCGCACCGATCCGTGAAGAGGCTCTGAAATCCGGTCTGTTAAACCCGAAGGTACTGGGCGTTAATATCAAGACCCTTCGTTATCAGGTTCCGGGCGGTATGCTCTCTAACCTGGTCAGCCAGCTGAAAGAGGCAGGTAAGGAAGATAAGTATCAGGAGGTTCTCGAGGAGATCCCACGTGTTCGTAAGGACTTCGGTGAGCCGCCGCTTGTTACCCCGTCTTCCCAGATCGTTGGTACCCAGGCTGTTATGAACGTTATCTCCGGCGAGCGCTACAAACTGGTTCCGAAGGAGTCCAAGAAGATCATGCTCGGCGAGTTCGGCCAGACTGTAAAGCCGTTCAACGCAGAAGTGCAGAAGAAGATCATCGGCGACGAAACCCCGATCACCTGCAGACCTGCAGATCTGATCGCTCCGCAGCTGCCGCAGTTCGAGAAAGAGTGTGCTCAGTGGAAGCAGCAGGATGAGGATGTCCTTTCCTACGCTCTGTTCCCGAAGGTAGCAGAAGAGTTCTTCAAATACAGAGAGGCTCAGCAGACCAAGGTAGACGCTGCTGTGGCAGACACCGAGAGCAAGGCTTATCCGGTATAATTAATACAGAATTAACGATAGGAGCAGGAAGAAATCTGTGAAAACAGGTTTCTTCCTGTTTTTCCATGTTACAATCCATGAAATTCTTACAATTTTTGGTGATTCTGTGAACTTTCTTTGCTTTCCGTTGACGCAGTCGGATTTTGTCATTATAATGTAACGTAGCGTAAATTTGTCGGGAGCAGGATCCTGTCCCAGACAAATGCGATACTAAGGAGATCATCAAATGAAAAAACAAACCTTGAAAAAAGGTCTGGCTGCGGTTCTGGGACTGGCTTTATGCATGCAGATGCCATCTGTGAACAGTGCACTGCAGCTTTCCGCATATGCGCAGGAACGTGCCGCTACCATCAATGCTTCCAGCTTAAATGTCCGGAGTGGTGCGGGAACCTCCTATTCTTCGGTTGGAAAACTGGGAAAAGGCGCGGCAGTTACCGTGGTAGGGGAAAAAGCCGCTTCTGACGGGAAAACCTGGTATCAGATCCGTTATACCAGCGGCGGCTCGACTCAGACAGGATATGTATTAAGCACCTATGTGAAGTTTCCGGTGTCCTACAGCCATGATTCCAGCTTTGAGTCCCAGCTTTCCGTGCAGGGATTTCCGGAATCCTATAAGACCGGGCTGCGTCAGATCCATGCCCAGTATCCGAACTGGACTTTCACTGCTGTGAAGACCGGGCTGGACTGGAATACGGTTATTCAGAACGAGGGAGTGCTTGGACGAAATCTGGTACATACCAACAGTATCTCTTCCTATAAATCACTCGCAGACGGAGCTTACAACTGGGATTCCGGCACCTGGACAGGATTTGACGGAAACACTTGGGTGGCGGCATCCACTGAGATCATCAGTTATTATATGGATCCGCGGAATTTCCTGGATGAAGTCAACGTATTCCAGTTCCTGGATCAGAGCTATAACGCATCTCTCCATACAGCAGAGGGACTCCAGTCCATGTTAAAGGGAACCTTTATGGAAGGCAATGTAAGAACGGGTGCGGTTGCGTCCGGAAGTACATCCGGCGGCAGCTCATCAGGAAGTACTTCAGGCAGCAGTTCCTCCGGTTCATCGAAGGTCATTACTGTGGGGCCTGGCGTGTCGGGAGGCAATTCCGGTGTTACCTCTTCAACACCGGGAAAAAGCGAAGGTTCCTCGTCCGGCAGTGCCAGTCAGACACCGTCCTCTGACGGAGATCATCAGGTGCGTCTGGAAGGACCGAGTGCCTCCATCAGCAGAAACCGCGCAGAGCTTTTGACGTCCAGTGTTGTGATCGGTGTTGGCCCGGGAGCTGCGTCTTCAAACAATGGAAGCACTGCGGGAAGCAGTCCGTCCGGTACGACATCTGCTGCACAGACACCGGGTGTGTCTGCTGGAAACGGGGCTTCGGTTTCTAATGTCAGCTATGCCGATGCGATCATGAATGCAGCGAAAAGCTCCGGTGTCAGTCCGTATGTGATTGCAGCCATGATCATTCAGGAGCAGGGACGCAACGGTACCGGTAATTCCATTTCCGGAAACTATGCAGGATATACCGGCTATTACAATTATTTTAATGTAGGCGCGTATGCTTCCGATGGGATGGGAGCGGTGCAGAGAGGCCTCTGGTATGCTTCCCAGAGCGGAAGTTATGGCAGACCGTGGACCACGCCGGAATCCTCCATTGCAGGCGGTGCCCAGTTTTATGGCACCAACTATGTGAAGGCCGGACAGGATACTCTCTATTTAAAAAAATACAATGTCCAGGGCTCTAACATATATAAGCACCAGTACATGACCAATGTAGACGGAGCGGCTTCTGAGGGGTCTATTTTTGCAGAAGGCTTTACTTCCCAGCAGAAGAGTACGGCATTGAATTTCAAGATTCCGGTATACAGCAATATGCCGGAAACTCCGTGCGCACAGCCGACCCTTAGCGGCAGCCCGAACAATAAGTTAAACGGCCTGGGAGTAGAGGGCTTTACCTTAACGCCGACCTTTAACCGTGATACCTACTCCTACGATCTGATCGTAGACCATTCGGTATCCAATGTAACGGTCAGCGCATCGGCAATCGATTCCAAGGCATCGGTACGTGGCAACGGCAATGTATCTCTTTCCAGCGGAATCAACGATATTTCTGTAGTTGTAAGAGCAGAGAATGGCACGGAGCGCACTTACACGATCCATGTAGTCCGCCAGGCCGGAGGTCCGACTTATAACGGAGGGATCAGCAGCGGAGGTTCAGGCAGCGGTTCTTCCAGCGTTACCGTGGGAGGTCCGGGAAGCAGCTCGGCGGGCAGCTCCTCCGGAACCACATCCTCCGGTGTGATCACGGTGGGACCGGCAGGCGGATCTACGAGCTCGTCCCCGAATTCCGGATCTTCCTCAGGAGGAAGCCAGGTGACATTTTCCAGTCCGGGCGGTAATTAAAATCAGTGAGAACGGCGGCTGAAAGAAGCCGCCGCTTCAATAAAGAAACAGGAGATAAAATAATTATGAACAGAAATTGGAAACAGATCTGGATCCGGTTTGCCATGGTGCTGATGCTGGCCGTGGCAATCCCGTTTCAGAGCTTTGCAGGGAATGCGCGTATTGCGTTCTCAGATCCTACCGCGGAGGCGGGAAGTGAATTTACGGTAAACGTAAAATTTACCTGCACGACCGGTGAGAAAATTGGCAAGACGGTTGTGATGCTTTCTTATGATACCAGTGCCATGGAATTTATTGGCGGTGAGCCGGATGTCAGCGGCGGAAACGGAGCCATCCGTGTGATCGGCAGTGTGAGCGGAAGCAGCGAGTCTGCCTCTACCATTCGTTTCAAAGCACTGAAGGCAGGAAGCAGCAAGATTGAAGTAACCGATTATGAAGGTTATGACGCAGATGAGCAGCTGCTGGACATTACCCAGCTTGGAAGTTCTTCTGTTACTATTAACAGCACAAGCACAGCGGCAGCGGCATCTGGTGACACTTCCCTGTCCTCCCTTCAGATTTCTCCTGGTACCTTAAGCCCTGCGTTCAGCGCTGAGGTTGACAGTTACACCGCATCTGTAAGCCTGGATACCGAAAAGCTTACCGTGAGCGCAGTACCGGCCAGCGATAAGGCTACCGTTGCTTTAAGCGGAACTGATCTGCAGGAGGGTGAGAATACCGTAACCTGTACGGTAACCGCTGAGGATGGTACCAGCCATACCTATACGATCCTGGTGAACCGTGTCGAGGGCGGTGAAAGCCTTGCCGACGGACAGGAGGAAACGACAGCTCCGGCTGAGAATGTTGAGGTCCTGGCAGAGCTGGAGGCATCCAGAACCCCACTTAAGATTGGCATTGCTGCACTGCCGGCAGATGCAACGGTTCCGTATGGCATGAAGGAAACCTCCATCACCATAGGCGAGACCAAGGTTCAGGGATGGGTACCGGATACTCAGGGCGGACAGCCGGAGTACTGCATCTTCTACGGTGTGAGTGACGCCGGAACAGTCGGCTTCTACCGTTATGACCTGACTGATAAGACCATCCAGCGTTACTTTGAGCAGAGCAGTGAGGGCAATTCTCAGAGCCTGGAGCTTCAGGATCTGGCAGAAAAGTATAATGCTCTGGTAGATGATTACAATATTGCAAGAATCGCTCTGGTGGCTGTAGCGGCAGTCGCAGTCATTCTTCTGATCCTCCTGATCATCAGCCGCAGTGGAAGAAACCGCCGGATGGAAGAGACAGATGATATGGATTACGATCAGCTTGACGAGCCGGCAGAGAAGAAACAGAAAAAAGAATCCAAAAAGAACGGACGCAGACTCAGCAAAGAAGAGCGTTATATGATGGGAGAAGAGGACGATTACGAAGAGAATTCTGATTTCCGTGATAACGAATCAGAAGATCCTGATGCAGAGGAATATCTGCCGGAAGCAGCGGATGATGCAGATGCCCAGCTGGATGAAATGAAAAAACAGCTGGCTGCCAGTGTGACAGAGAAATCGGAGCACGGCACAGAAAAACACGGTGAAGAACCGGTGGCAGGAGCAGATCCGGAGAGCGATGATTTTGAAGTATTCGATCTGGATGACGACCTTTAAAAGCTGAAAGGCAAAAAGCAAAAAAGCGGTGTATTGACTTCGCCGCTTTTTTTGCTATAATACTGTTATACAATTTCTATAACAGAGAATTCGAAAGATGGTGAAAACATGATCATTAAGATTGATTTTGAAAGCGAGGAGGCAATCTATATCCAGCTCAGGAACCAGATCATCATGGGCATAGCCACAGACCGGATCCGAGAAGGCGATTCTCTGCCATCTGTTCGTCAGCTTGCAGAGAATATCGGAATCAACATGCATACCGTAAATAAAGCTTATGCGGTCCTGAAGCAGGAAGGATATATCAAACTGGACCGACGGCGCGGGGCTGTAATTGCTCTGGATATCGACAAGCTCCGCTCGATCGAGCATTTGAGAGAGGAACTTTCCGTTCTTCTGGCAAGGAGTGTCTGTAAAAATGTCTCCAGAGAGGAAGTTCATGCTCTGGTTGATGAGATTTATGATTACTACACCGGCAGCCGCGAGAGTTAGATGGAGGAATTGCCATGTTATGTGAGCGTTGTAAGATAAGAGAAGCAAATATTCAATATACAGAAATTGCCAATGGAGTTCGCACTGAGCACAATTACTGTGCACAGTGCGCCAAAGAGATGGATTTTGGTCCCTATTCTGCCATTTTTGAGGGGGAATTTCCGTTAGGCAAGCTTTTGTCGGGGCTTTTAGGAGTGCCGGGGGAGGAATCGGAGGAAGAAAAGACCGGTCAGATCATCTGTCCGACCTGCGGCACCAGCTATGATGATTTTGTAAAAAACAGCCGGTTTGGCTGTGCGGACTGCTACAGCGTGTTTGATCTGCTGATCCACGATAAGATCAGGCAGCTTCAGGGCAATGTGCGTCACACCGGAAAGCATCCGAAATTCCAGAAAATCAAGGCGGATCCATTCCATCTGGCCTCTTGTGACCAGCCGGAGAAAGGCACCGCAGACATGACTCCCGCAAGCTGCAAAGAACAGACTCTGAATACGGATGCGGCAGTGGAAAATGAAACTCAGCTGCAGATCCGAAAGCTGGAGGCAAGACTCCGGGAGGCGGTGCGTGCGGAAGAGTATGAGATCGCAGCTGACTGCCGTGACCAGATCCGGGCACTGAAGGAGGCGCAGTCATGATGAAATGGTTTGAGGAAGTAAACCGGACACGGCCTGCCGTGATCTGCAGCCGTGTGCGTCTTGTGCGGAATCTGGAACAATATGCATTTCCATCCAGGCTTGATGGAAAACTGGCAGAAGAGATGATCGGACGCCTGGAGGATGGCCTGAAAGATCTCGGCAGTGCGGATGGCCGCCATTATGAGCAGGCAAGGCTGCAGGAGCTGAGTGATCTGGACCGCAGAGCACTTCGGGAGCGCCGGGTGTTTAACTCCACCATCGCTTCCGGAAAAGCGCCTGCTGGGGTCATGGTATCAGATGATGAACGCGTGGGCATCGTATTAAACGGAACAGATCACATCCGCATCCAGCTGTTTGCCTCCGGTCTGCATCTGGATGAGCTCTGGACCCAGGCAGGGCTGATCGATGATTATCTGAATGAACGTTTTGATTATGCCTTTGATGATAAGTATGGTTACCTGACCTCATTCCCCACCAGTGTGGGAACCGGGCTCCGGGCGTCGGTGGTACTGCACCTGCCGCTGTTATCCCAGAGCAAGCGCTTTAACGGCATGGTGACCGAGATGACGCGGTTTGGAGCTTCGGTGAAGGGCATGTATGGGGAGGGTGATGAAAATTGCGGATCCCTGTATGAGGTCAGCAACCAGAAAACCCTGGGCATGACGGAAAAAGAAATCCTGGACATGGTGGCCAAGGTTGCACTGCAGCTGACCGCCCAGGAGGAGCAGATGCGAAAGCTTGCGCTGGATAAGAACCGGGTATCCAGAGAGGATGATGCCTTCCGTGCTTATGGTACATTGAAATATGCCAGAAGGCTGACGATAAAGGAAGCCATGACGCTGCTTTCCCGACTCATGGCCGGCTGCGCAGATGGGCTTTTGCGTATGGAGGAGCCTTGCGCGGTATACCGCCTGATGCTGGGGATCCAGCCGGCTAATCTTCAGAAGCTTTCTGCCAGACCTCTGGGAAGAGAAGAGCTGGAGATGGCACGGGCTGCTTATCTGCGGGCAGAGCTGCCCCAGCTTTTGGCTTAAGACAGATACAAGGAGGACCTGAATTTTGATAGACAGAAATCGTTTTACAGAACAGGCCTGGAATGCCATCGCACTGTCTACCCGGACAGCGAATGAGCTGGGCCATAATTATGTGGGAACCGAACATCTTCTGGTTGGGCTGCTGCTGGAGGAAGAAGGCGTTGCGGCAAGAGTTCTCGATGCCAACGGTGTAACGGCAGATAAGGTGAAAGAGCTGATCAGCCAGCTCATCTTTCCCAACCAGAATGTGGGCACCATCGGTGAGACCGTTTATACGCCGGGGGCTGTGCGGGTATTGAACCAGAGCTACCGTGAGGCTGTGCGGTTCAAGGCGCCGCTCATCGGAACGGAGCACCTGCTGATCGCCATGATCCGGGAGAGCGATTGCGCAGCAGTACGGCTGCTGAATACCATGGATGTAAGCCTGCAGAAATTGTACGTGGATCTGCGCGGTGCCATGGGCGAGGACGGAGCAGATGCGCGAGAGGAGCTTCAGTCCTCCGGATCCGGAGCAGATGGCAGTGCGGCGACTCCGACGTTAAACAGCTTCAGCCGTGATCTGACAAAGCTTGCCCGGGAGGGAAGACTGGATCCGGTGATCGGCCGGGAAAGTGAGATCCAGCGTGTTGTCCAGATCCTGAGCAGAAGAACGAAAAATAATCCCTGCCTGATCGGTGAACCGGGGGTAGGTAAAACCGCGGTTGTGGAGGGCCTTGCCCAGATGATCGCAGGCGGCAATGTGCCGGAAACCATTGCAGATAAACGCGTGATGACGCTGGATCTGTCCGGCATGGTAGCCGGATCCAAATACCGCGGTGAATTTGAGGAGCGCATCAAGAAGGTGATTTCCGAAGTAATCGAAGACGGGAATGTGCTTTTGTTCCTGGATGAGATCCATACCATCATCGGAGCAGGCGGTGCAGAGGGAGCCATTGATGCCTCCAATATCTTAAAGCCTTCCCTGGCCCGTGGAGAGATCCAGCTGATCGGCGCCACAACTCGGGAGGAATACCGCAAGTACATTGAGAAAGATGCAGCACTGGAGCGCCGTTTCCAGCCGGTTGTGGTAGAGGAGCCGACAGAGGAGCAGTCCATCGCCATTTTAAAGGGCCTGCGCCCGAAATATGAGGAGCATCATAAGGTAACCATTACGGATGATGCACTTGTGGCTGCGGTCCGTCTGTCTGCCCGCTACATCAATGACCGCTTCCTTCCGGATAAGGCCATTGATCTGATCGATGAGGCGTCCTCCAAAATCCGCCTGACCACATATGTGGAGCCTGCGGAGATTAAAAGCCTGACAGAGGACATTGACAAGCTGGAGCTCCAGAAGGAACAGGCTATTAAAAATGAGGCATATGAGAAAGCCGGTGACATCAAGAAGCGCCAGCAGAAGAAGCGGGAAAAGATCGAAAAGCTTCGCGAAAAATGGCAGAAGGAAAAAACATCCAGGAAGCTGATCGTCGGAGAAGGCGAGATTGCGGATGTGGTTTCCGGCTGGACCAAAATCCCGGTGAGAAAGCTGGCAGAGGAGGAATCAGAGCGTCTGCGCAGGCTGGAGTCCATTCTGCATGAGCGCGTAGTGGGTCAGGAGGAGGCTGTGACCGCTGTGGCAAAGGCTATCCGCAGAGGCCGTGTGGGCTTAAAAGATCCGAAGCGTCCGATTGGTTCCTTTTTATTCCTGGGACCAACCGGCGTTGGAAAGACCGAGCTCTGCAAGGCACTGGCGGAAGCGATGTTCGGTACGGAAAATGCCCTGATCCGCGTTGACATGTCGGAGTACATGGAGAAGCACAGTGTCTCAAAGATGATCGGATCACCGCCAGGATATGTAGGTTATGAGGAGGGAGGCCAGCTCAGTGAGAAGGTCCGCCGGAACCCGTATTCCGTGATCCTCTTTGATGAGATCGAGAAGGCACACCCGGATGTATTTAACATTCTGCTGCAGGTACTCGATGATGGCCACATCACGGATGCCCAGGGCCGCAGGATTGATTTTAAGAATACTGTGCTCATCATGACCTCTAACGCAGGCGCGGAGAACATTATTTCACCGAAACGCCTGGGCTTTGCCTCTAATGATGACGCAAAAGAGCGCTACCGCTTCATGAAGGAGCGTGTCATGGAAGAGGTGAAGCGGATGTTCAAGCCGGAGTTTTTAAACCGTATTGATGAGATCATCGTATTCCACCAGCTCTCTCAGGATCACATGAAAGAAATCGTGGATATCATGCTGAAGAGTATCTGCAGACGCACTCTGACCCAGATGAACTTAAAGCTCACGGTAGATGACACGGCAAAGGCATTTCTTGTGGAAAAGGGCTATGACGAAAAGTACGGTGCCCGTCCGCTGCGCCGCGCAATCCAGAATCTGCTGGAAGATAAGCTCGCTGAGGCTGTGCTGGACGGTGAAGTTAAAGCCGGTGATGAAGTAACCGTTACCAAAGGAGAAGACAGCTTGAAATTTTTATCGGCAGAAGTGATAAAAAACTAGATTAATTTTGTCGGTTGTTGTATAATCCTATGAGAAATATGAAAATACCAGGAGGGCAAACACATGCCAGTAATCGAATCTTTAATCCGCTCCGAAGCTGATGGAACCATCAGCTTTGGCAATTACAAATTAGACACCAAGAGCAAGCTTGATAATTTTGAACATGCGGGAGATTTATATAAGATCAAAACCTTCTATGAGATCACAAAATTAGAGCGCAACGGTTCTTTCGTTTATGAGTCTGTACCGGGAACAGCAGTAGAGCATTTCTCCGCAAAGCATGATGGCGTAGAGTTTACCGTATCCGGCGACAAAGATGCCCAGATCACCATTCAGCTGGAGGATGATACAGAATACGAGGTTTATGTTGACGGTGTTGCGGTAGGCGGCATGAAGACCAACATGAGCGGCAAGCTGGTAGTCAGTGTAGAGTTAAGCGAGGGTGTCACCTGCCAGGTTAAGGTGGTAAAACGCTAAACATCCTCTTTCAGGAAGGGCATACATAGCATGGCAAAAGCAAAGACAACCGTTTTTTTCTGCAAGGAATGCGGTTTTGAATCCAGCAAATGGCTTGGACAGTGTCCGGCATGTAAGGAGTGGAACACACTGGTGGAGGAACCGGTGGCAAAGAAAGCTCCGGCCGGCCGCACCGGCGGTGTTTCCCAGCGTGTACCGGCAAAGCCTGTAAAGCTGGAGGAGGTGTCCATAGAAGAACAGGACCGGATCCCAACGGGATATCCGGAACTGGATCGTGTACTGGGGAGCGGCATAGTAGCCGGCTCCCTGGTTTTAGTTGGGGGTGATCCCGGTATCGGAAAATCGACCCTGCTGCTTCAGATGTGCCGGAATCTGGCCAGGGATGGACACCGGGTGCTTTATATTTCCGGTGAGGAATCCTTAAAGCAGATCAAGATGCGGGCCGGCCGAATCGGAACCGTAAGCGGAGAACTTCTGTTTTTATGCGAAACAAATCTGGATACGATCGAGGAGGCCATCCGCGAGACAAAACCGGAGATCGTCATCATCGACTCCATCCAGACCATGTTCCGGGAGGATGTGGCATCCGCACCGGGCAGCGTGAGCCAGGTACGGGAATCCACCAGTGTGCTGATGCAGATTGCCAAGGGCCTGGGGATTTCTGTGTTCATTGTCGGACATGTGACCAAAGAGGGTGTGGTAGCCGGGCCCCGGGTGCTGGAGCATATGGTAGACACAGTTCTCTATTTTGAGGGTGAACGCAATGCCTCTTACCGCATTCTGAGGGGAGTAAAGAACCGCTTTGGCTCCACCAATGAGATTGGCGTGTTTGAGATGCAGGAGAACGGACTGGAGGAGGTAGAAAATCCATCGGAGTATCTGTTAAGCGGACGTCCGGAGGATGCTTCCGGTGCTGTGGCAGCATGCTCTTTAGAGGGAAGCAGACCAATCCTCCTGGAAGTGCAGGCGCTTGTGACCCAGACAAACTTTGGCATGCCAAGGCGTACCGCAGCAGGGACGGATTTCAACCGTGTGAACCTGCTGATCGCGGTGCTGGAAAAGCGCTGCAGATATGAGATGTCCCGTTACGATGCTTACGTGAATATCGCAGGCGGCATGCGGATGAACGAACCGGCGCTCGACCTTGCCATCATTATGGCTCTGGTATCCAGCATGAAGGATAAGCCTGTGAATCCAAAGTGCATGATTTTCGGCGAGGTGGGACTGGCCGGCGAGGTGCGTGCCGTCTCCAAGGCGGAACAGCGAGTACATGAGGCCATCAAGCTGGGATTTGAGTCCTGTATCCTGCCGCAGGTATCTCTGGATAAGATGAAGAACACTGATAAGATCACACTGTACGGTGTGAACAATGTAAGGGAAGCAATTCGGCTGATTTGATGAAAAAGCAGGAAACCGGCCCGGGGCTGATTTCCTGCTTAAAACACTGCTTTCGCATAAAAAATATATTTTTTTCAAAAAATTAAAAAAATTGTTGACAGTGCGAATAATCCATGTTATTATAATGGAGCGTTGAGGAAAACGAAAGAAACAAAAGCTCAACAAAACCGCATAGGGGATTAGTTCAATGGTAGAGCACCGGTCTCCAAAACCGTCGATGGGGGTTCGAGCCCCTCATCCCCTGCTAAAGAAGAGCGATAAGGTCGAAAGGTCTTATCGCTCATTTTGTTATGCGCAGAGATCCATTCCACAAAAAACAGGAGGAATTTTCATGGACGCTGATCGAGGAATCATCCGCATTTCCGTGCGAAACCTTGTGGAGTTTGTCATGCGGAGCGGAGATATAGACAACCGCAGAACCTCCGCGGCGGAAAAGGACGCCATGCAGGCGGGAAGCCGCATGCACCGGAAGATCCAGAAACGTCAGGGCGCGGATTACCACGCTGAGGTGCCGATGAAGCATACGGTGGAGCAGGAAGATTACCGGATTCTGGTAGAAGGCCGGGCAGACGGTGTCATTGAGGCAGTCTCCGGAGTTACGATCGATGAGATCAAGTGTGTCTATCTGGACATTCATCAGCTGGAAGAGCCGCTTACGCTGCATCTGGCGCAGGCACTGTGCTATGCGTATATGTACTGTGCGGATCACGAAAATATAAATTCCATTACCATCCAGATCACCTACTGCAATCTCGAAACGGAGGAGATCCGCCGCCTGAAGCAGGATAAGACGCGGGAAGAACTTGAGGAATGGTTTCAGGGACTGATCCATGAATATGTGAAGTGGGCTAAATATCTGTATCATCATACCCTTCGACGGAATGAATCTCTGCGGGAACTTCAGTTTCCGTATGAGTACCGGACCGGACAGAAAGAGCTTGCCGTGTCTGTGTATCGGGCACTGGCCCGCAGGCGCAATCTGTTTATTCAGGCGCCGACCGGAATCGGAAAAACCCTTTCCGTGGTATACCCGTCCTTAAAGTCCATGGGAAATGGAAACGGGGAGAAACTGTTTTACCTGACGGCAAAAACCATTACCCGAAGTGTGGCGGAAAACTGTTTTGCGCTGCTTCGGGAGCGGGGCATGTTGTTTACCACCGTGACTGTCACAGCGAAAGAAAAACTCTGCCCCATGGAAAAGACCGAATGTAACCCGGATGCCTGTCCCTGCGCAAAGGGACATTTTGACCGGGTGAATGATGCCGTGTTTGACATCATTCATGAGCAACATGGCATTACCCGGGAGGTCATTCTGGAGTATGCGGACCGGTATCAGGTCTGCCCCTTTGAGTTCTGTCTGGATATCAGCAGCTGGGCGGATGGCATCATCTGTGATTACAATTATGTGTTTGATCCGAATGCCAGACTGAAACGCTATTTTGCGGAGGGAAACCAGGGAGACTATCTGTTTCTGGTGGATGAAGCGCACAATCTGGTCAGCCGGGCCCGGGAGATGTTCAGTGCCTGCCTGGTAAAGGAAGATATTCTGTTGGTGAAAAAACTAATTAAGGGGCGCTCCGGGAAGCTTGCGCGTGAGCTGGAGCGCTGCAACCGGAATCTGCTGGAGCTGAAGCGGGAATCGGCAGAGTATCGGGTGTTGCCGGATGTAAATCTGCTGGCATCGAATCTTCTGGGAGTCATGGGAGAGTTTGAACCGTTTCTGGAGGAAGAAAAAGAATTTCCGGACCGGGAACTGGTGCTGCAGTTTTATTTTGACCTGCGGCATTTTCTGAATATGTATGACGGGCTGGATGACCATTACCGGATCTATACGGAGCTGGGGGAGGATGGAAATTTCCGTCTGTATCTGTTCTGTATTGATCCGTCCCGGTGCTTAAACGCCTGCCTGGAAAAGGGCATTGCGGGAATCTTTTTTTCCGCGACTATGATTCCGGTCATTTATTATAAGAAGCTGCTCAGCGGCAATCCGGAGGATTTTGCGGTTTATGCCAATTCTCCGTTTGATGGGAAGAACCGGCTGATTCTGGTGGCAAAGGATGTCAGCAGCCGTTACAGCCGCAGAAACCGCACGGAATTTGGCAAGGTGGCCGATTATATCATGGAGCTGGCCCACAGCCATGTGGGAAATTATATGGTGTTTTTTCCATCCTATTGTTACATGGAGGCAGTGGAACAGCTTCTGGATGAGCGCTATGACGGAAGCTTTCGCTGGCAGATGCAGACGAGCCGCATGACGGAGAAGGAGCGGGAGGAATTTCTGGAGCTGTTTGAAGAAAAGCGGGAACAATCCTTTGTCGGACTTTGTGTGCTTGGCGGAATATTTTCAGAGGGAATTGATCTGAAGGCGGAACGACTGGAAGGAGCGATCATTGTGGGAACCGGCTTGCCAATGGTATGCAGTGAACAGGAAATCCTGATGCAGTATTTTACGGAACAGGGAGAGAATGGATACGATTATGCCTATCAGTATCCGGGCATGAATAAGGTGCTGCAGGCAGCAGGACGGGTCATCCGCACGGCTGAGGACCGGGGCGTGATTTTGCTTTTAGATGACCGCTTTTTGCGGCAGGAGCTCCAGGAGCTGTTCCCGCGGGAATGGACCGAATATGGTCTGGTGACCCGGGAAACGGCAGGAGGGTGGCTGAAACATTTCTGGGAGAAACGATAGCCTGGACAAAAATCCTGGTTCAGGAATGGGACAAAGAAAGTCCGGCATGAAAAACGGAGATGCGCTACAGCATCTCCATAAACTGCTTAGCCGCCTGGGAAATAGGCAGGCTGTCATTGCTTGCGACCACGATCTGACGGGTTGGAAGCTCTTCGTGGATCTGAACCTTAAAAAGGCTGTGCTCGTTTTCCGGAATACAGTAATCCGGAACAAAGGCAACGCCCAGACCGATGCGGGCCAGGTCAATTAAAAGATCATTGCTGGAAAGCTCGATCTCCGGAACCAGATCCAGCTGATGGCGCTGGAACATGCTGTGCAGAAACTCACTTGTGGTGCTCTTGCGGTCCAGCATCAGGATCGGAAAGTGTCTTAAATCCTTCAGGCTGATGGTTTTGCCCCGCAGCTCCTTGTATTCGTCGTTGGCTACGAAGACGTCTTTAAATTCCCGGATGATACGCACATTCTGGGTGTTGGAAAGACCGGAGTTTGGATAGTTGGTGATGGCAAAATCCACCTGGCCGGATTCCAGCAGTTTTGCGCAGGCAATGGAGGTCTGGTTGGTAACCTTGATATGCACATTCGGATAGCGCCTGTGAAAATCCTTCAGATAAGATACCAGATAGTAACGGCAGATGGTGTCACTGGCACCGATGCGAAGCTGACCGCCGTTTAAGGTATTCGCCTCTAAAAGCTGGTTCTCGCCCTGGCGGATCAGGTTCATGGCAGGTTCGATATGCTTTAAGAGAATCTCACCCTCCGGCGTAAGCTGTACCCGCTTCGTGCTGCGGATGAAAAGCGGCTGGTTCAGCTTTTTTTCCAGTACCTTGATGGACTGGCTGACAGCAGATTGGGAAATGAACAGCTGCTTGGAGGCTTCCGAGAAGCTTAGGGTATTAGCAACATGATAAAATACTTTATATAGTTCGTAATTGATGTCCAATATTAGTCCTCCTTATAAAACTATGGCTATTCTATCATGCTGCTGATGAATTGTAAAGGACCTGCGGGATAAATTGGCATCGAAAAAGAATATAATAAATTCTTAAATCGCTTGCATAAAATCCGGATTCGGTATAATCTGTCAGAGATAGACAATCCGTCCGCTTACACACAAGTCAGCGAACCAATGCGATGCCTGGTGGAATCAGCACTTTCAGAACGGACCGGACAGTCACCGCTTTTGCAGGCACTCCGGCTTATGGAATGCCTGGACGGAAGTCTGGGACGGTCAGTTCTGGCACGGACTGGATCCCACGCATAACCGTCTTGCAGATGAACGCTATATCAAGCTGAGCCATGGACGGGATTTTATGGATGCTGCCGTTGACCGGGGCTGCTTCCTCGGCAAAGCCGGCCAGGAGCAGACAATATTGATAAAGGTGGAAGAAAAGTGAAGCACGATGCTACGATAAAAACCGTGACAGAAGTAGGACTTGCTGTCGATGAAAAATTAAGGATCTTAAAACACGTGATCGAGCCGGAACACAAAACCGGAAAGGAAAAGAGGATCTGCGTGGTAACCGGTACCCATGGAGACGAGCTGGAAGGCCAGTATGTCTGTTATGAGCTGAACCGGATCTTAAAAGAACAGAAGGAACATTTAAAGGGAATCGTCGAGATATACCCTGCATTAAATCCCCTGGGCGTGGACTCCATATCCCGGGGTATTCCTATGTTTGACCTGGACATGAACCGCATCTTTCCGGGAAGCGTGGAAGGCTCAGTGGCAGAGCATGTGGCGGCAAAAATCGTGGAGGATATTGCAGGCGCAGACCTGTGCATTGACATTCATGCCAGCAATATTTTCCTGAGGGAAATTCCACAGGCTCGCATCAATGTCAACACCAGGGAGCAGCTTCTGCCCTTCGCGACACGTCTGAATCTGGATTTTGTCTGGGTCCATGCGGCGGCTACTGTGCTGGAATCGACGCTGGCCCACAGCTTAAACTCCATCGGGGTCCCGACGGTTGTTGTTGAGATGGGTGTAGGCATGCGTATTACGGAGCATTTCTGCCATCAGCTGACTGACGGAATTTTCTGCGTGATGAAGGATCTCGGAATCTGGGACGGCGATGTGATCGTTCCAAAGGAACCGATCATTTCCGATGATGGAGAGGTCGGATTTTTGAATGCAGAGCATCCGGGAATTTTTATCCCTTCTGTGGAACACTGGAAAAATGTGGAAGAGGGACAGATCATTGGACGGATCTTAAATCCGCTGACCGGAGAAATTGCCCAGGAAGTAAAAGCACCGATCCACGGAATGCTCTTTACGCTGCGGGAATATCCGGTGGTATCCTGCGGTTCCCTGATCGCCCGTGTGCTGGGAGGTGACTACCGATGAGAAAAGAGATTATATTTACGCTGGAAAACTGTTACCGGGATAACATGGACGTGTACGGCTTCCACTTCGGAAAGGGAGAGAAGGCAGCCTGCATTGTAGGGGCCATACGCGGCAACGAGGTACAGCAGCTGTATATCTGTTCCCAGCTGGTAAAGGCATTAAAGGAACTGGAGGAGAAGGGCGCCATTGTGCACGATAATGAGATTCTGGTAATCCCGTCTGTCAACCACAGTTCCATGAACATCGGAAAACGCTTCTGGGCAACGGACAATACCGATATCAACCGGATGTTTCCGGGATATCATGCCGGAGAAACTACCCAGCGGATCGCAGATGGTGTGTTCCGGGCAATCCAGGGATACAATTACGGCATTCAGTTTACCAGCTTTTACCTTCCAGGAGATTTTGTGCCGCATGTCCGCATGATGGACACCGGTTACCAGAACGCAAGCCTGGCGAACCTGTTCGGACTTCCGTATGTAGTGATCCGCCAGCCGCAGCCGATCGATACGGCTACGCTGAATTATAACTGGCAGATCTGGAATACCAATGCGTTTTCTGTTTACAGCAGTGCCACAGCGCAGATCGATGAGCGGGCAGCCCGTATGGCGGTAGCATCCGTGCTGCGTTTCCTGACCCGTATGGGGATTTTGCGTTATACCAGCCACAGCGGCTATATTGCAAGCGTCCTGCGGGAAGATGACCTGACGAATGTCAAAAATGATCTTCCGGGACTTTACCGCAGGCATGTGGAGCCGGGACAGGAGGTGCACCGGGGAGAGGTGCTGGCTTCCATCATTGACCCGCTGGAGGGTGAAGTGATCAGCCAGATCCTGTCTCCGACAGACGGAATTGTCTTTTTTGCCTATCATGAGCCTACGGTGATGGAGGGCACGATCATTTTCAAGATCATCCGCCGTCTGCACGAGTAGACTGTGTCTTTATATCAGGTCAGTGCTCCTGCCACCGGCTCAGAACATGCTCCCGGTTCAGGAAATTGTTCAGCTCTGCCCCGATAAACAGGATACAGATGCAGATGTAAAGCCACAGCATCAGAAGAACAATGGCTGTCAGGCTCCCGTACATATAGGAAAAATTACTGAAATGTGAAAAATAAATAGAAAAGGCATAAGAAAATGCCAGCCATAAAACCGCGGTAAAGACAGCTCCCGGAAGCTGCTGCCGCGGTTTTTGCTTTCTGGACGGAACGATGGTATAGAGTCCTACAAAGGTAAGCAGGAAGATGGCCATTGCTAAAAGAAAGCGCAGACTGATGACAATGCGGGTTGTGGGCGCAAGGATCGGAAGAAAGCGAAGCAGCAGATGCTCAATATTTTCGCCGAAGATCAGAAGCACGAGGGACATGACACAGACCAGCATAAAGATCAGCGTGTAAAAGGAACACAGCAGGCGCTGCAAAAGATAATTGCGGCGTTTAAAGTCCCCGTAAATCCGGTTTAAGCCCCGCTCAATGCCCAGCATTCCCTTGGAGGCGGACCACAGGGCCGTCAGCGCGGTTACGGACAAAATGGTTCCCGGAGATTTGATGTAAAGATCCTCTACAATGTTGACAATCAGAGCGTGCAGCATCTGGGGCATGATCTTTACCATGACAGCGAGCAGGTCAGATTTTCCGACGTTCGGAAGAAACTGGATCAGGGTCAGGAGCAGCATGATAAAGGGAAAGAATGCGGTTACAATAAAGAAAGATGCCTGTGCTGCGTACACGGTAATCTCATCCTTTACGCACCGGTCCCAGAGCTGTTTACAATAAAGGAAAAAAGAAATCATAGATAACGTTTCCTTTCTGAAGTCTTACTCTTTATCATAGTAGCATGAGCTTTGGAATATGGCAAGGAGAGGTTTTCGGCTTCTTGTGGATGCCGGAAATATGTGCTATAATTATCCAATACGTTTTGCTGTGAACTGCAAAACGAAAAACCTATGACACCTGGAGGTTTACCATGAAGAGGCTGCTGCGTTATTTAAACGCCTACAAAAAAGAGACGGTGCTGGCCCCTCTCTTTAAAATGCTGGAAGCCAGTTTTGAATTGTTTGTACCGCTTGTTGTTGCACGAATCGTGGATGTAGGCATCAAAAATCAGGATCCGGGCTATATCCTGCGAATGGGAGGACTTCTTGTATTGCTGGGAGTGATCGGCCTGACCTGTTCCATCACGGCACAATATTTTTCGGCAAAGGCAGCAGTCGGTTTTGCGACCGGTCTGCGCAATGATCTGTTTGCCCATATCGGAAGCCTCTCTTACAGTGAGCAGGATACCATCGGAACCTCCACGCTGATCACCCGCATGACCAGCGATATCAACCAGGTACAGTCCGGTGTAAATCTGACACTGCGGCTGCTCCTCCGTTCTCCGTTCATCGTGTTCGGAGCCATGGTTATGGCTTTCACCGTAAATGTGAAGGCAGCCATGATCTTTGTAGTTGCCATTCCGGTGCTTTCTGTGATCGTATTCGGTATCATGGCTGTCAGCATGCCGCTGTACAAAAAGGTTCAGAAGCAGTTAGACCATGTGACCCAGGCAACCCGGGAAAACTTAACCGGCGCACGTGTGATCCGTGCCTTTAACCGACAGGAGGATGAAATCCGAAACTTTGACGAGTCCAACGGACTTCTCGTAAGGTTCCAGGTCTTTGTCGGTAAGATTTCCGCGCTGATGAACCCGATGACCTATGTGGTAGTCAACCTTTCCATTATTTCAGTAGTCTGGATCTCCGGAAAACAGGTGGATGCCGGCATTATCACCCAGGGTGAGACGGTGGCGCTTGTCAACTATATGTCGCAGATCCTGGTAGAGCTGATCAAGATGGCAAACCTGATCATTTCCATTTCCAAGGCACTGGCCTGCGCAAATCGTATCAGCAGTGTCCTGGAAGAAAAGAGCAGCATTGTCAGTCCTGCTAAGGGCATGGTAACGGCTCCGGAAGCTGCGGCAGAGGGAGCAGGAGCACCGGCCAAGGTACAGTTTGACCATGTGAACTTTCTTTATAAGGGCGCCAAGGCAGATTCCCTGACAGACATCAGCCTGACCGTAAAGAAGGGACAGACTATCGGTATCATCGGCGGTACCGGTTCCGGAAAATCATCTCTGGTAAATCTGATCCCGCGTTTCTATGATGTGCGGGAGGGTGCTGTCCTTGTGGATGGCGTGAATGTAAAGGATTATCCGCTGGAAACCCTGAGAGAAAAAATCGGAGTTGTGCCGCAGAAGGCAATCCTCTTCCAGGGAACTCTTCGTGAAAATATGAGATGGGGCAAAAAGAATGCCACCGATGAGGAAATCTACCGCGCCCTGGATATCGCGCAGGCCCGCGAATTCGTGGATGGCAAGGAAAAGGGACTGGATCTTTATATTGACCAGGCCGGAAAGAATTTATCCGGCGGACAGAGGCAGCGCCTGACCATTGCCCGCGCCCTGGTGCGCGAGCCGGAGATCCTGATCATGGATGACAGTGCCTCTGCACTGGACTTCGCGACGGATGCGAAACTCCGTATGGCGATCCAGAAGGGCACAAAGGATATGACTGTTTTCATTGTATCCCAGCGTGCGACCACGATCCGGCATGCGGACCAGATCGTAGTCCTGGATGATGGTGCGGCTGTGGGCATTGGTACTCATGAGGAGCTGTTTGAAAGCTGTGAGGTATATCGCGAGATCTGTCTGTCCCAGCTTTCCAGAGAGGAGGTGCAGTAAGGTGGCAAAGCTTGAGATCGAAAAACATAAATCAACCTTAAAGCGGATCCTGAACTACATTGGAAGCTATAAATGGCTCGTAGTTCTCTCTCTGGTCCTGGCTGCCGTGACCGTGGCAACCACCCTTTACGCGCCGATCCTGGTGGGAGAGGGCGTCGACCTGATCCTGGGGCCCGGCAATGTGGATTTTACCGGACTGCTTGCGATTCTTCGTAAAATTGCAGTCGTGATCGTTGTTACGGCGCTTGCCCAGTGGCTCATGAACCATATCAACAACCAGATCACCTACCGGGTGGTAAAGGACATCCGCACCAGGGCCTTTAACCATCTGGAGATTCTTCCGCTGAGCTACATTGATTCCCACCAGTACGGCGATATCATCAGCCGTATCATTGCAGATATTGACCAGTTCTCCGAGGGACTGCTGATGGGCTTTACCCAGCTCTTTACCGGTGTCCTGACGATTCTCGGAACCCTGGGCTTTATGCTGGTGGTGAATCCGTTCATTACGCTGGTGGTGGTGTGCGTGACTCCGCTTTCCCTGTTTGTGGCAAGCTTTATCGCAAAGAAAACCTATTCTATGTTCAGGCTTCAGTCCCAGACCAGGGGTGAGCTGACTTCCCTGGTAGATGAAATGGTGGGAAATGAAAAAGTAGTACAGGCCTTTGGCTATCAGGATGAGGCGCAGAAGCGTTTTGAGGAGATCAACGGACGCCTTCAGGGCTACAGCCTGCGTGCGATCTTTTTCTCTTCGATCACCAACCCGGCCACCCGTTTTGTCAACAGTATGGTATACGCCAGTGTCGGTGTCGCCGGTGCTTTCGCTGCCATCCGCGGACTGCTTACCGTGGGACAGCTTTCTGCGTTCTTAAGCTATGCAAACCAGTACACGAAGCCTTTTAATGAGATTTCCGGCGTTGTGACCGAGCTGCAGAATGCCCTGGCCTGCGCGGCACGGGTATTTGAGCTGATCGACGAGCCGCCGTTTACCCCGGAGGATGCCGACGCAGTCAATCTTCAGAACGTGGACGGCAGTGTAAAACTGGAGCATGTAAACTTCTCCTATACTCCGGATACTTCCCTGATCGAGGATTTAAACCTGGATGTAAAGCCCGGACAGCGCATTGCTATTGTCGGACCGACCGGCTGCGGCAAGACCACCATGATCAATCTGCTGATGCGGTTCTACGATGTAGTAAGCGGTTCTATCAAGGTGTCCGGAGAAGATATCCGCCACGTTACGAGAAAGAGTCTGCGCACTAATTATGGAATGGTCCTGCAGGAAACCTGGTTAAAGGCCGGGACCATCCGGGAGAATATTGCCTATGGCAAGCCGGACGCGACCGAGGAGGAGATCATCCGGGCGGCAAAGGAAGCGCATGCTCACAGCTTTATCAAGCGTATGCCCAATGGATATGACACGGTTATCTCCGAGGATGGTGGCAATCTTTCCCAGGGGCAGAAGCAGCTTCTGTGCATTGCCCGCGTCATGCTGTGCCTGCCGCCGATGCTGATCCTCGATGAGGCGACTTCTTCCATCGATACCCGCACCGAGATCCGTATCCAGAAGGCCTTCGCTGCCATGATGAAAGGCCGTACCAGCTTTATTGTTGCACATCGTCTTTCTACCATCCGTGAGGCAGATGTGATCCTGGTAATGAAGGATGGCCATATTATTGAGCAGGGAACCCATGAGACCCTGCTGGCACAGAACGGATTTTACGCGAACCTGTATAACAGCCAGTTCGCGGGATAATAAGGAGTGTTGGAATTATGAATTACGCAACCATCAAGCCAGTAGACATTGCCAATGGTCCGGGTGTGCGGGTGTCACTTTTTGTGAGCGGCTGCAGACATCACTGCAAGGGCTGTTTCAATGCTCAGGCATGGGATTTTGAGTACGGTGAACCGTTTACGGAAGAGGTCTGGCAGAAGATCTTTTCCGCTCTGGATCACGACTACATGGAAGGCATTACCCTGCTTGGCGGGGAGCCTATGGAGCCGGAGAACCAGGCTGGGCTGCTGCCGTTTTTAAAAGAGCTGAAAAAGCGTTTTCCCAAAAAGACGATCTGGTGCTTTTCCGGATATGATTTCGAGAAGGACATTCTGGGACGCATGATGAAGGAATCGGAGGTAACACGGGAACTGGTGCCGCTTCTGGATGTTCTGGTAGATGGAAAGTTTGTGGAAGACTTAAAGAATTTAAGCCTGAAATTCCGCGGCTCCGAAAACCAGCGGATCCTGGATGTGGCGTGCTCTCTTGCAGCCGGGAAGGCAGTCTGGATGGAGCAATATCGATAATGGAAGTATCAAAGATGGAAAACAAGAGAAGAGTGCTGTGGAAACTGTTTGTCTCCACGCTCTACCTGAGTGCTTTTACTTTTGGCGGCGGTTATGTGATCGTTTCGCTTCTGAAGAAAAAATTTGTAGATGAATATCGCTGGATCGAGAATGAGGAGATGCTGGATCTGGTCGCGATCGCCCAGTCCTCTCCGGGAGCCATTGCAGTCAACGGGGCCATCGTGGTGGGATATAAACTGGCCGGAATGGCCGGAACGGTGATTGCAATTCTCGGAACCATTATTCCGCCGTTTCTGATCATTTCTGCAATCTCAGTCTTTTATAATCTGGTAAAGGACAATTTCATTGTGAGTCAGATGCTGCAGGGCATGCAGTCCGGAGTAGGGGCAGTCATCGCATCGGTTACCTATGAGATGGGAGCCGGCATTGTTCATGGAAGGAACAAGACATCCATCCTGATTATGGTCTGCGCTTTTGCTGCATCCTGTATCTTCCGGGTCAATGTCATTTTCGTGGTGATTGCCTGCGGACTTCTTGGCGTCGCGCGGACGCTCCTTACCGGAAAGGAGGCTGCATAAATGATCTATCTTAAGCTTTTTATCAGCTTTCTCCAGATTGGCATGTTCAGCTTTGGAGGCGGCTATGCGGCTATGCCTCTCATACAGGGACAGGTAGTGAACGGGCATCAGTGGCTGACCATGGCGGAATTTACGGATCTTATTACGATTTCCCAGATGACACCCGGTCCCATTGCAGTGAACTCTGCCACCTTTGTCGGAATGAAGATTGCCGGTGTACCTGGAGCTCTCGCAGCAACCTTCGGATGTATTCTGCCTTCCTGCGTCATCGTTACGCTGATCGCGAAGCTGTATCTCAAATACCGGAACATGGCCCTGTTGCAGGGCGTGCTGGCCTCCTTAAGACCTGCGGTGGTCGCCCTGATCGGCTCTGCGGGCATTGCCATTTTGATCAATGCCTTCTGGGAAAACAGCGCGCAGATTACTGCTTGGGGAACCAACTGGATCATGGTGGGAATCTTTGTGATCTCTGTAGTGCTGCTGCAGAAGGGAAAGATGAATCCGATCCTGGTCATGTTGCTGGCCGGAGTCATGAAGGTTCTGGCGGCCCTGCTCATTGGCGCATAATGAAAATCGTGTTTATTCTGTGTCCGAAACCATAAGGTTCTTTTGACGATCTGTAAGAAATTTGTCAGAATCTTCCAATTCTCGTCAGAATTGTAGAAATAGTGTCAGAATCGCTAAGAGAACGGTAAAGTCTTAAGCCTCCTCTTTGTGCTAGAATTCTATCATAAGAAAACGATGACAGAATTCAGATAGCACGAAAGAGGAGGCTTACATTATGATGAGAGGAAAACGAATTGCCGGATGGGTATTTGCATTTGCATGCACGGTCATGGCAGGCTGTGGATTTTCTTTAGCCGGAGAGGGCTATGGATTATATAAAAATGCAGTACAGATTGTAAGCCTGGAGGAAAAGGTAAATGAGATCCGCAGCCGGGAGAGTTTTACTTCCCTGGAAGAGATGCCGGAAACTTATGTGCAGGCTGTGGTATCGGTGGAGGATCACCGCTTTTACGAGCATTTCGGCCTGGATCTGATCGCAATCGGCCGGGCTTTGGTCAATGATATAAAAGCCGGACGTTATGTAGAGGGCGGCAGCACCATCACACAGCAGCTTGCAAAAAATCTGTACTTTTCCCAGGAAAAGACCATGAACCGCAAAGCAGCTGAGGTTTTTCTGGCACTGGAACTGGAGCGGAACTATACTAAGGATGAGATTCTTGAACTCTATGTAAACAGCATTTACTTTGGAGACGGATACTACAATGTCGGTGAAGCCAGTCAAGGATACTTTGGGAAACCGGCAGCAAAGATGAATGATTATGAGTGCACGCTTCTGGCCGGTGTACCAAATGCCCCATCCAAATACGCACCGAGCAAAAATCTGGCATTGGCCGAAAAACGTCAGAAGAAGGTCATAAGCCGGATGGAAGCCTGTGGATATCTTACAAAGGAAGATACCACACTGATGAGTGCAGAACTGGTGGCGATGAATTAAGAAAACAAAAGGAAAAGGGACAGTCCAATGAAGCGGATCGTCCCTTTTCTTTCTGTTACTGAATTTCCCGGATCATACAGTATTGCTTGAGCGGGAAATTCTGCTTCATGATTCCGTAGACTTTAAAACCAAGGTTTTGATAGAATTCCACGTTCTTTTCGTTATGGGTCTCCAGTGAGATCATCATGCGGTGAGAGTCAGCATAGTCGATGGCTTCCTGCATCAGCCGGGCGGCAATGCCATGATGCTGCATCTTAGGATCTACCGCAAGATAGATGATATGGAGACGCTGATTCTGGTGCAGCTGGTCTGTCCAGCTGGAATTTAAATAGTCCACGCCCTTTAAAAAGTTGTGAAAGGTTCTTAGGGTGTGATCCTCCCTGATGAGGTAGGTGTCGGTCTGGAGCGTGGCCCGGGCTTCTGCAAAATAGAACTGGAAAATGTTGTAGGGTTCGGCCTCGTCAGAGACAACCAGTATTCCGTTTAAGTCGGCACTGTCGGAGAAAATCTCGCAGGTTTCGTAAAATTCATCCATATCGCAGTGGAAAAGCTCCGGCATAAGGCGCTCACGGACTTCAGGATCCGGAATCAGAGTCTCATAGAGCGGGTCGTGTTTGAAGCAGGCATACAAAAGCTGCTCCAGCTTTGGCAGATCTTCACGCTGTACGCGGTATAGTTTATCACTTTCCATAGTATGTTCAGACGAAGCTTCGTCTGTCCTTTCTGTATTTCATGATATTGTTGGTAAAAACTCAGATCAGAAACTGGTCATGCACCAGACTCTGGATCTGATCGGTGGTCTGCAGCAGCAGGCGGCACTGATCCTGGAAAATCCTGGTCAGATGACTGATCTCACCGGAGAGCGAAATCTCGTCTGGCTTTTCCTCTTTTTTCTGAAGCAGGTCCTTCACCAGAGCATAGATATTCTCGTGCGGCATCAGACGCCGGTATCCCCATTTCAGGCGGTCCTGCGGCTGATTTAACACATAGTCGGTGAAATGGTTGTAAACCTCTTCATCAAACATGAAAGCGTAGGCATTGTTGTCTACCTGATAGAGCTTTCGCAGGGCAGAAGAGAGGTTCTGCTCCTTTAAGTTGGCAATGGCACCGCCGATCAGGCGGATGTTCTGCAGCAGGATTTCATGCGGGTAATGGACATTGCCGTACCAGTCAATGCGTACCAGCTCATCCTGGGCGTATTTGAAACGGCGCAGGGCTTCTTTTTCGGCGTCCCTGGATTCCAGATACAGGCATTCGGCCTCTTCCTGTCTTCCCTCTGACAGAAGCGCACGATAATGACTGTTTAAGCTTCTGCGGGATTCATAACGGCTTTCCGCTACATTCGTTGCATCGGAGAGCATTTTTTCCAGGTCAGAAATCTTTTCTGCCAGAGAAGCCAGAGTCATAGGACTGATGAGATCCATGGCAACGAAGGAACGGAGAATCTCACTGGATGTGTTGTAGCCGTCCAGGGCACGCTTCATGACCGGAGCGGAGCATAACGGAATGACGCAGGTTTCGTCAAGAGCCATGATGAGAAGAGCGAAGAGCTCATGATGAAGCCGGTAGACCTGCTCATCATAAAAGGCATCGTTATCAAACTGAGAGTGATAGTGAGTCTCCATAAAGCTTCCGCCCGTAAAATCGTTGACCATGGACGGTATGCCGGCAATGGCCATGGAAAAGTCATCGGACCAGGTCTCGATCGGGGACGTGACGCGGGTCTCCTCCGGGTATGCCTGGGTCAGATCCGGAAGCTCAGATAAGTATTCCTCCAGAAACCGTGTATATTCGTAGCAGCTGCGGATGCGTGCGCGGGTACCGTGCGCCAGGGCCGGAAGCTCGAAGTTTAAGTCAGCAATGACCTTTCCTACCCATTCCGGGTGTGCAGTGAACACCTGCTCGTATGCACCGGTGGACCAGTCAAAGTTGGAATCCACAACCCCCCATTCCTCAGCAGCCATGGCGCAGATCACAATGGTATTATTCGGTGTAAAACCACTTGCGAGAAGTGCTTTCG
Source organism: Ventrimonas sp. (assembly GCF_048380235.1). Taxonomy (NCBI): domain Bacteria; kingdom Bacillati; phylum Bacillota; class Clostridia; order Lachnospirales; family Lachnospiraceae; genus Ventrimonas; species Ventrimonas sp. Next base: position 57,654 of record NZ_DBFCCJ010000077.1, read on the forward strand.
CGATGCCAAACATCAGGGCAATGGCCGTATTGTCATCCTGAAAGCCGCTGAAGTAAGAATCATAGTGGGCAGACAGTAAAACCATGCGGTCCGGATGACGGCCGGGAATACTTCCCACGATGTTGTAGGTGGTACAGTCCCGGGTGACACGGCTGTCTGCATCCAGGGTGATGGTTATCTCGGCAGTGCGCTCCAAAAGCTCTTTTAAGGGATCGGAGTCCTTCCGGGAGATGGAGAACGCAGGTGCATTCTCCGGGCCTGCGATATCCTGGGCATTTAAGGCTTCGTCATCGATCTCTCCGTAGCCGCCGCTCTGCACAGCGATCAGCGCAGCAGCGCCCTTTAAGTGTGCCTGGTAAACCGGGTAATTGATCCACCATTCATCGCGCTGGTTGATATCTACGAGAACCAGCTTGCCGGTGACATCCTTCCCTTCGTAGTCAGCAGCGGTTCCCTTTCCAAGATACATCAGGGAAAATTCCTTCGGTCCGTCGGTAACAAACGTCGTCTGGTAAGCGCCAAGCTGGATCTCGTGACGAGTACCATCTTCACCGGAGTAGGAAAGAACAGCTTTTTTAAATTCCCAGCCATCTACCTTGACGGCATCTTTTCTCACATCGGAAAGGCCAATGGCTTCCATTTCCTGTTTCAGCATTTCACCGGTCTCAAACTCGGCGCGGGAACCGGCCGGACGGTAGCCCAGAACCGGATTGGTGCGAAACTGCTCCATACGCTTGGCCAGCCGGTAGGAGTAATCTATATCAAGGTTTTTCAGAATGGATTCCTGTAAGTTCATGTATGTGCAACCTCCGTTTTTACAATCAAAATGATTATAACAGATTATAACACTGAATGACAGGATAGGAAAGAAAAATGGTGAAAAAGAAAAATTCTAAAAAAACTACTTGATTTTCTGAAAATTGCGTGGTAACATTCAAATCAACAAAACAAAACAGTCTTCAGGGCGGAGTGAAATTCTCCACCGGTGGTAAAGCCCACGAGCCGCAAGGCATGATTCGGTGTAATTCCGAAGCCGACAGTACAGTCTGGATGAAAGAAGAAAAACGATGTGCATTTCCGGTGGGAATGTACCGTATCAAGTTAGAATCGAAGCTCTGGAATTCAAATTCCGGAGCTTTTTCTTTTTTTGGACCTGGGACCTGCAAAGGGAGGCATGTAATTTTGACGGAATATGAATGGATGCGCCGGGCCATAGAGCTGGCAAAACAAGGAGAGGGCTGGACAAGTCCAAATCCGCTGGTTGGCGCTGTGATCGTAAAGCAAGGACAGATCATTGGAGAAGGCTATCATGCCAGATATGGTGAATATCATGCAGAACGAAATGCCCTGATGGCCTGCACAGAACCGGCAGAGGGGGCGGATCTGTATGTAACGCTGGAGCCATGCTGCCATTACGGGAAGCAGCCGCCTTGTGTGGAGGCCATTGTGCAGGCCGGGATCCGGAGGGTGTTCGTTGGTTCGGATGATCCGAATCCGCTGGTAGCAGGAAAAGGGATCCGGTATCTGCGGGAGCGGGGCATCACAGTGGAAACCCATGTGCTGAAAGAGGAATGCGATCGTTTGAATCCGGTATTTTTTCATTACATCCGAAAAAAAACGCCCTACGTGGTTATGAAATATGCCATGACGATGGATGGAAAGATTGCTGCCTATACCGGCGCGTCGAAGTGGGTTACCGGAGAGCAGGCCAGGGCATATGTTCAGCAGGAGCGGCACCGCTATCGGGGAATTATGGTGGGAGTCGGTACCGTGCTGACAGATGACCCCATGTTAAGCTGCAGGATGCCCGGCGGGAGAAATCCGGTGCGGATTATCTGTGACACGCATTTGCGGACACCGGTTTCTTCTCAGGTTGTGAAGACGGCAAAAGAAATCCCTACGATCCTGGCAGTCTGTGAGACAGACAGGAGCAGATACCAGCCTTATGAAGAGGCCGGATGTCAGATCCTGACACTGCCTGATGCTGATGGCCATCTGGATCTGAATGCCCTTATGGAAAAGCTTGGGGAAGAACGGATCGACAGTGTTCTCTTAGAGGGCGGAGGAACCCTGAACTGGGCAGCCTTAAAAAGCGGAATCGTACGTGAGGTACATGCTTATATGGCACCAAAGCTTTTTGGCGGCTCGGAGGCAAAAACTCCGGTGGAAGGCCGGGGCGTGCCTGACCCTGCAGAGGCGGTACATTTAAAGGTCAGGGAAATCCGTCACCTGGGAGAGGATTTACTGATTGAAAGTGAGGTGCAGGATGTTTACGGGAATTGTTGAAGAAATCGGAACGCTCAAAAGGATTGTCTGGGGCACCCATTCGGCGGCACTCACCATTCAGGCAGATCGTGTTCTTTCGGACGCGGCAGTAGGTGACAGCATAGCAGTGAACGGAATCTGCCTGACGGTCACGAGTCTGGGAAATGCAGCTTTTACGGCAGATGTGATGCACGAGACGCTGAACCGTTCCTCCTTAAAAGGGGCAAAGCCCGGCATGCATGTGAACCTGGAGCGTGCTATGGCAGCAGGAGGACGGTTCGGAGGCCACATTGTGAGCGGCCACGTTGACGGAACCGGAACAATCCGGGAAATCCGGACGGATGACAATGCCGTGTGGTATACGATCAGTGCGGAGCCAAAGCTTCTTCGCTATATCGTAGAGAAAGGCTCCATCACCATCGACGGTATCAGCCTGACGGTGGCAGCTGCAGCTGCAGACCACTTTTCTGTATCCACGATCCCGCATACAAATGCGGTGACAACGCTTGGAGAACGGAAGGTTGGAGATCTGGTCAATCTGGAAACCGATATCATCGGAAAATATGTGGAGAGACTTATGCGTCCGGAAGAACCGGAGACGCAGCAGAATACAGGAGCCGGCATGAAGCATAAGACAGAAGCATCCGCTGGCGGCATCACGAAAGAATTTTTGACCAAATATGGTTTTTAGGATACAGGAAGGAGAATAAGCATTATGATTCAGTACAATACAGTAGAGGAAGCATTGGAAGAGCTTCGAAAGGGACATGTCATCCTGGTGACAGACGATGCAGACCGGGAAAATGAGGGTGATTTTATCTGTGCGGCAGAGTACGCTACTACCGAGAATATTAATTTCATGGCAACACACGGAAAAGGCCTGATCTGTATGCCGATGTCTGCAGCTTATGCGGAAAAGCTCCAGTTTCCGCAGATGGTTTCGAACAATACGGACAATCATGAAACTGCATTTACGGTTTCTGTGGACTGTGTCGATACTACGACCGGTATTTCTGCGGCGGAACGCTCTGTGACGGCATTGCGCTGTGTAGCCGATGATGCAAAGCCGGCAGATTTTCGCAGACCGGGTCATATGTTCCCACTGGTGGCAAAGAAAAACGGAGTGCTGGAGCGAAACGGACATACAGAAGCAACCGTTGATCTGTGCCGCCTGGCCGGTTTAAAGGAATGCGGCCTCTGCTGTGAGATCATGCGGGAGGACGGAACGATGATGCGCACTTCGGAGTTGATAGAGCTGGCGAAAAAGTGGGATCTGAAATTTATCACGATCCAGGCTCTGCAAGCATATCGGAAATGCCATGAGAAGCTGGTGGACCGGGTGACCGTAACCCGCATGCCGACAAAATATGGAGAATTTACGGCATACGGATTTGTAAACCGTCTAAACGGCGAGCATCATGTGGCACTGGTGAAGGGCAGCATCGGCGATGGTGAGGATGTTCTTTGCCGTATTCACTCAGAGTGTCTGACAGGTGATACCTTCGGTTCCCTGCGCTGTGACTGCGGACAGCAGTTTGCCGCAGCTATGACCCAGATTGAACAGGAAGGCAGAGGTATTCTTTTGTATATGCGTCAGGAAGGACGGGGCATTGGCCTTATCAATAAGCTGAAGGCTTATGAGCTGCAGGAACAGGGCATGGATACACTGGAAGCAAATCTGGCTCTGGGCTTTGCGGGAGATGAGCGGGAATATTACATCGGCGCACAGATCCTGAAAGATCTCGGGGTGAAGAGTATGCGGCTTCTCACCAACAATCCGGATAAAGTGTACCAGCTTTCCGAGTTTGGCATGACGATCAGGGAACGGGTACCGATTCAGATGAGTGCCACAAAATATGACCTGTTTTATCTGCGGACTAAGCAGCAGCGTATGGGACATCTGCTGCGGTATTAAAACTGGTTATTGAGAATCATATAATATATAGAAGAAAGAAGGAACAATCATGAGAGTACTGGAAGGAAAAGTAGTAGCACAGGGAATCCGCGTAGGAATCGTGGCAGCAAGATTTAATGAGTTTATCACATCGAAGCTGGTGGGAGGTGCCCTGGACGGGCTGAAACGTCATGACGTAAAAGAGGAAGATATTGATGTGGCCTGGGTGCCGGGTGCTTTCGAGATTCCGCTGATTGCGTCTAAAATGGCAAAGAGCAAAAAATATGATGCAGTGATCTGCGTTGGCGCAGTGATCCGCGGCAGCACAAGCCATTATGATTATGTGTGCAGCGAGGTCTCCAAGGGGATTGCCAATGTTTCCTTAAACAGCGATATTCCGGTGATGTTCGGTGTGCTGACAACCGACAATATAGAGCAGGCTATTGAACGGGCCGGAAGCAAGGCGGGAAATAAGGGATACGAGTGTGCCACCGGTGCCATTGAGATGGTGAATCTGATCCGCGCACTGGAGTCATAAAAACAAAAAGCCTGGAAAATGCGGCCACTTTTGCAATGTGAAGCAATAAAATATTGACGAATCTTATTTTTCGGTTACAATAGGTAATAGCGATGTTATTACAAAGAACTGAAAGTGAGGAAATTTGCGATGTTAAGACAGGTTTCTGTTTATGCTGAAAATAAAAAGGGGGCATTAAAGGTCATTACCGGAATTCTGACTGAAGCTCAGATCAACATACTGGGTTCTGTTACCAACGACAGCGCGGAGTATGGAATCATCCGCATGGTAGTCACGGATCCGGATAAGGCGCAGGAAATCCTTCAAAAGGCAGGTTATCTTTGCCGCCTGACCAATGTGCTTGGCATTGAGGTCGAGGATGAGGTTGGAAGCTTAAACCGTGTGCTGGCAGCATTCCTTGAGAGCAACATTAACGTAAATTACCAGTATCTGTCCTTTAACCGCCAGTCCGGCAAGCCGGTCATGGTACTCCACACCGATGATTGTGAGTTCGTGGAGAAATGTCTGGCAGCAAAGGGCTTTCAGATGACCGAAGTATAAAACAACAGGATCCGATAAAATGAGGGATGTGATGGTAGTATGCCAGGCATCCCCATTTTTGGTATTGGCAGGAGAGAATGACATGAAATTTGATAAACTGGAACAGAACATTATTGATATGATCAAGGAGGAGCAGGCCAAGCTTGGTTATCGGAGGGAAAATATCCGCCTGTATTATCCTCTCAGTTCCCTGGTCCATCTGACCGGAGAAAAGCTTGGAGAACAGGAGATGCTGGCCCTGCTGACTGAATTCGGCAAAAAAACAAAGACATGTCTCGGCGGCGTGACGGTTGCGGCAAAGAAGGAACGCTTCTGTTTTCTGATTCCGGAGGAGGGTGTTGCTTATGTAAAGGAACATACCAGACCCAATGAATTTATCCGCGATCTTGTAGAACTGGTGGGAAAGCACGGCTGTACTATGGAGGAAATCAAAGCACTATTTGAAAAACAGCCCTGGCCGGTAACAGTGGAGCCGGTGAAAAACGGAGAATTTGATATTCTAATCCGTTTTGACAAAGAGGCAGAGGATCCTTATTACTATTGTTTTAAAGACGAAGGATGCCACATCATTTATCACCGTTTTTTACCGGAAGATTACGCAGATTTTGAATTTTAGCATGCATAAGCGGGAGGAACCATATGCCAGTATTTGATTTCAGTGACGCGCCGGACAAAAAGAATCCGGCCGAATGTACGTACACCACGTTTCAGTCCAGTGAGCCGGAGGCATCACCGGAAAAGCCAATCCTGATTCTGGATAACAGCAGGAAAAAGTGGCAGCACCATTCCTGTGGAATGTTTACCAATCCGGTCAAACGTACGACCTTTGAATTTCATGAGGAGGACGGCACCGTCAGTGCTGATATTTTGAAAATTGACGCGCGGTTTGTCAGTCTGTTAAAATGGCTTGGCGAAAACCATATCAGTGTGCGTTTATCAGGAGAAAACCGTCCGGAGGGATATGCGGTTTACAAAATCCGGGAAACTGCCTTTGGCGGTGGTACGAAGCTTTCTGCGGAGGACGGATTTTTGCAGTTCATGATCGAGCGCCTGTTTGCAAGCAATGCTCCCGGGGAAGCGGAGAGCGATGAGAGCCTGGAAGAGGCCGGAGATGACATGAAGCTTACCAGCCTTCAGAGTATTACGGACTTTATGAATTGTGCAGGAAGAACCTTGCCGGACAACATCCGTCTCTGGGCCAGAAGAAACCTTGCGGTGGCACGATCCCATGAGGTATCTCCAGAAGAACGCCGTCATGCGCAGCGGGCGCTTTCCATCATGATGAATGTGCAGTGGAAGAGTAATTATTTTGAGTCCATCGACCCGAAGGAGGCACGCCGCATTCTGGATGAAGAGCTTTACGGCATGGAGCGGGTAAAACAGCGTATCATTGAGACGATCATTCAGATCAACCGGACTCACACACTTCCGGCTTATGGACTTTTGCTGGTAGGACCGGCTGGAACCGGTAAATCCCAGATTGCCTATGCGGTAGCCCGGATCCTGAAGCTGCCGTGGACCACGCTGGACATGAGTTCGATCAATGACCCGGAGCAGCTTACCGGAAGCTCCCGCATCTATGCCAATGCAAAGCCCGGCATCATTATGGATGCGTTTTCCATGGCCGGCGAGTCCAATCTGGTGTTTATCATCAATGAGCTGGACAAGGCGGCATCCGGCAAGGGCAACGGCAATCCGGCAGATGTGCTTTTAACCCTGTTGGATAATCTTGGTTTCACGGACAATTACATGGAGTGTATGATCCCGACTGTGGGCGTGTATCCCATTGCGACCGCCAACGATAAAGCTCAGATCAGTGCGCCGCTGATGTCACGTTTTGCAGTGATTGATATTCCGGATTATACGGCAGAAGAAAAGAAAATAATCTTCTCCAGATTTGCGCTGCCAAAGGTTTTAAAGCGCATGGGCTTAAAGGCCGGAGAGTGCGTGGTAGCGCCAGACGGACTGGATGCAGTTGTGGAGTTTTTCGCCGGAACCAGCGGAATCCGCGATCTGGAGCAGGCGGCCGAGCACATTGCAGCAAATGCGTTGTATCAGATAGAAGTCGATCATGTGTCCGCGGTGGTATTTGACCGGGAAATGGTCATGAATCTACTGGGATGATAGTCAGTTACCCGGCATTCTTTATCTGTATGCCGGGTAACTGCAAAATATAAAATAAAAAAATTCAAATTGTTGTTGACAATTAACACAATTTATATTATACTACAGAACGTAGCGAGGCGTGGCTCAGTTTGGTAGAGCGCTGCGTTCGGGACGCAGAGGTCGCAAGTTCGAATCTTGTCGCCTCGACTCACTTCAGCTTATGCCTGAAGAAATGGCCTCATGGTCAAGCGGTTAAGACGACGCCCTCTCACGGCGTAAACTCGGGTTCGATTCCCGATGAGGTCATATGCTTTGGATGTAAGTCCAAAGCATTTTTGTTAGGTCGCTTCTGTAGCGCAGTTGGTAGCGCAACGCATTCGTAATGCGTGGGTCGCCGGTTCGAGTCCGGCCAGGAGCTTATGAAGAAACCCCTTGAGAAATCAAGGGGTTTCGGCGTTTTATGGTTATTATGCTATCGTGGAAAAATGAGCGAAAAATATGGATTTGGGGACTATTTGGGGACTATTGAAAAAGTAGTCCCCAAATTGCATTTTAAGACTGGTTCACGGCGGCATCAGGCTCAGCCAGAAGAACGCTGCTCATGATATCTGCAGCCTCCTCACTGCCCTGGTGAAAGAAGTAGGCATAGATGTTTAATGTGGTACTGGTATTGGAGTGACCAAGGACACCGGACACGGACCTGGGATCCAGTTTTTTATTAATCAGGATGGAAGCGGTGGTATGTCGGAGGTCGTGCAACGTCAGGTTATCTGGAATCATCTCAGATTCATCTTTTGCAATATTGGTGTTGTAAATCCGGATCACGCGCTTGAACTCTGTTCTGGGGCTGTCAATGTGCATCTGGGCGCCATCCTCGCGGATGAACACGAAGTTGTCCCGGAACTGTTTGCCACGAGATCCTTTCCAGTAATCACCGAGCTGCAGGCAGATTTGTTTCTGTTCTTTCAGGAGCTTCCTGGCAGCGGCAATTACGATATCCGGAACGGCGCACTGCCTGGTCGCGTAGGTTTTGGTTTCTTTATGAATGACATGACCGTTCACATTAGCGGTAGATTTGGAGAAGCGGATCGTATTTTTTGAAAAATCAATATCACTCCACAGGAGAGAAACAATTTCTCCACGCCGGGCACCAGTGAACAGAGCAATGTAGAAGAAAAGCTGCCATTTCAGATCAAGGGACCAGAGCTGTTTGTATTCTTTGATTTTTACCATCTTACCATTGCGCTTTACGGTATGCGCCTTCCGGTAAACGGTAACCGGATGGTCCAGAATCCACAAAAAGCGCTTTGCCTGATCGATCGTGAGCTGCTTGGTTTTGTATTCTCGCTTGACTTTGCCGCGGCCACGCTGTTTGCCGGCATAGATTAAAGGATTGATGGAAAGATACCCTTCCTCAACAGCGTAGGAGAGTACGGTGCTGATGGCGGCACGGTATTTGGTAATGGTCGATTCAGATAATGATCCTTTTTTGCCATCGAGCCGGGAATTGTCTTTCCGCAGTTCTTTCAGGAATTCTTTCACAACATGGTTTGTGATCTGAGTCAGCTTGATCTGACCTATGGCTGGGATGATGCGGTCCCTGAGCCGCTGCTCATAGTCGGCCAGTGTGGACTCTGCCAGAGCCTGAGACTCCTTCATGTCGGCCAGAAATATCCGAGAAAACTTTTCGAAGGTTGTTTTATCTCCTGCAGTACTAGCTCCAGCCTTGATCCTATCCTCAAACCGTACAGCGTATTTTTCTGCTTCTTTCCTGGCCCGTTCTTCGGACCATTTCGGATCTGGAACAAAGGTGTCTGTTTCCCGGATCTTCTTGCCGTATGAATCATAACCGCAGGACACTGTGATTTTATAAGTGTCTCCACGTTTCTCTATAGATGCCATAATCATTCCTCCTTAAAATTGGGTACAAAAAATACACCTCTTGCGAAGGTGTACCAGGAATGATATAATTCTATTGCTCGTAGGTATTCTATCATTCTGGGTACACCCAGTAAGAGATTATCTATGTGAAAAGCCGTTCGGTGCGCCAACATCGGGCGGCTTTTGTTTTCAGTTAAAAATTACACAATTCAAAACTTTCTGCATTAATTCGATCTAAAACACGTGAAGAAAGTCCATCTGAAATGTTCTCAGAAATAATTTTATTATTTTCACATATTAGAATAATCAAATAAAAAAATTTCATTAAAGAAAATCCAAATTCTGTAAATGTATTAAGGGATACATAATCACCTTGACTGATCTGTTCACGAGAAATTTCATCATACAATGGCTGTCCCCAAAATATTTCATCAAATTCATGGTCTGCAATAAAATAAAAAAGGCGTGCGAATAAATAATCATCTGATGACAATTTTAACAATTTGCTATTAGGGGATAACCTATCTTGCATAAAATCAGCATTTAAGTTGTCTTTAAACAAAGCGATAACTTTAATAAGAAAACGATAATCTTTCGCAGTAATGTTTTGTGCGGGGTTAAGACATGCACAATTTTTAACAACTTTATCGATCAAATTGCGCGAATCTTCCGCAATGATAGATTTTACATATTCAGTGAGACGATTTTTCTGATTGAGTTTGTGTAGAGCACAAACAAAGTAGATCATCACTATAAGTAAAACACCACCAAACGAAATGGATTGTTGCGAGATGGGCATTTTTCACTCCTTCCAGTAATTACCATAAAACTATGTTTGACTAATACGATATAATAACACAGCACCCCGCTTTAGCGGCCATGCGAAAGGAGTACATCTACTATGGATCCAGCAGAATCTACGCATTGTATTATAGATCTGCCAGAACGCTATACATAAATCTTAATTTTCAAGGACATACTCAAATCTATTTACTCTTAAACTGATTGACGGCGGGGTGCGTATATTATCCGACGTCTTTTTTAATGGTTCTTACTGGTGGATATTTTGCCTCCAGCTCTTCCGGTGTTTCCGGAACGCCGAAGAATAAGTCATTTTCTCGTATGCTGTCAGCAGCGTGAACAACAAAGTCCAGGACAGTCTTCCGATCTTTCTCATTCATATTTATAAAAACATCAATCAGAGAACATTCTGCCTGAGACAGGCCGTAGCGCTCCTTTAGAGCATCGAGTTCTGTTGCAGGGTTAGGGGTAAACATTTCCCCTTCGCCGGTTCGCAGCCAGGGTTCGCTGACATTAAATTCTCTACAGATAAGAAGAACGGCAGCGTCACTAGGATTGCTTTTCCCTGTTTCATAAGTAGCAACCGTATTTCTTTTAACTCCGAGACGATCTGCAAATGCCTGTTGTGTTAAATTCAAAGTTCTTCGGAGTTCTTTTAGTCGCTCATTCATGGCACACACCTCCTTTCTGATGTGTTTATTATATACTGCCAAATGTGGCATGTCAACAAAAATGTTTTATAGCCACAAAATGCATATTGACAAATGCCTTAATGCCACATATAATAGTTTTAGAACCACAAACTAATTAGGCTCATGAAGGGAGGAGAAAACGTTGGATAAAGCTGAATGGTACAAAGCGGTTCAGCGATTCATTGAAGCAAAAGGGATAGCAGAAAGCAATCGGAATCTCGAATCTGAATTTGATGCCAGAACGACACATGTTCCAGAAATAGATGGCTGGATGACAGTTGTAAACATGAACGGAGGAGAACACATGTTTACAAACCGAGAATTCACCATACCAGAATGGAAACTGATGTATCCGGAAAGCTTTAGAGGGAGAGAGATACGAGAAGAGCTGCGAAAGAAACGTCGCAGAAAAATGTGCAGGAACCGTTTGATTAGTATGATCATTCTGTCCCTGGTGATTGCCATATGGTATGTCAGAATAGCGTCTTAGAAAGCAGATGATAAAGCCCAATGATTTTGTCGTAGTCAATAACAAGCTGGACAAGAGCGCTAGCAACACTAACTATGATGGCACAGGTAATAGACTTTTTGGCAATTTGAAGTTGCTCATGATCATATTCGTATTGTTCAAGAGCGACAGAACCGGTTTCGGTGATGATAAATCTCCAACACATGTCAAATCCCCATTTTTCCATGAAGGGCTGTTCTGTTTTTTCTTGCTGGTGAAAATTTTCTTCATTAGAAGCCGATGTAGTTCGAAGAAAATTTTGAAAATGCAGGTACTTGAGAGCAGATTCTACGCGAACTTCTTGTGAGTGGAATTTTTTCAATATTTCTTCACCAGAACTGCAGGGATGATTTGATATGTACCGTAATAATTCACAATGGAAACTGGAAAGAACCATAAGACACCTCCAACTGTATTTTGAAATATTATACAGCCGGAAGGTAAGAGAATCAAGGAAGGAGAACCGTATGGAGAACAGAAGTACAGCAAAAGACATCCGGATGAAGGATGCCGAGAAACTGATGGCATATCTGAGCAGCCTGCCAGAGGAGCAGCGCGGCGATGTGGTAATGGCATCTTACTACTTTGCGCAGGGTGTAGCGGCAGCAGGGATGAAGAAAGGAGAGCAGAAAGTTGGGTAAAGAGGAAATCTATAATCAGATAGCAGAGATTCTGGGTGAGCTTAGAGCGGTGGATGCCGTTGGGTTAGCGAAAAGCATGATTGTGGAAGAAATCCGAAGAGCTCTTGCTGGAGAGGAAGAAGCATCAGTTAGAGTGGCGGTATTCATCCGCTTGATTAACTCAGCAGAGAAAGAGATTAATCTGGATGAACTTGATCCAGAAGAACGAAAACTGCTTTCCGAAAATTTCATTAAAAGCTTAGAGGGTGTGAAATGGTACCTTTTTGGTGCGGAGGACAAGAGAGGAGAAACGAAATGAATAAAGGCAGTATTGAGATGATGCTGGTTGAAAGAGATCGGGCAGAATTCATGATCCGCAGAATGCACGAAGATATTCCTCGTTGTGCTTTTCTGAGCAAGTGCAGCGAGTACCGTGGTCGGATTCATGTTCTGGGATTTCTGGGACTGCTGGAAAGCTGGGAGGAAGATGAACTGAGCAGAGCCATCACAGCCCGCGAACATGAGTTGGCCCTGGAAGAGAGGAGGAAGAAGCTTGGTACCGAGAATGAGAACGATTGAACAATGCGCAGCGTATTTCAAGGAACAGGACCCAGCGACAACGTTGACGAAATACAGAATCCGGGAACTGGTTCTAAACAAAACTGTGCCGCATGTGATGTGCGGAAAGAAGTATCTTGTAAACCTGGACAAACTGATCGAATATCTTTCCGGACCGGAACAAGAACCGGAAAAGAAGCCAGAGCCGAAGCGGGTGAAAATCCGCAGACTGGTGGTCTGATGAAAGGAGAGTGGAGAATATGCAAAATGTGCGGCTTGAAGTGGAACGTGTCTATATTGTGCACGTCAAGGGAGTACATATGCCCGAAATGTCGCTACAAATTAGAAGCAGCCGTCGGCCGTGGCAGAAAAAGCCGGTGAGCAACCTGGTGTTGTCTCTGATCGTGGCACTGGGGTTTTATTTAGGAATTTCCGTGGTGACATTTAGGGAGCGTGGGTATCTGACCCTGCTTGGAATGGAAACACTGCTGTCGCTGACGGTGTGGCTGTTTGTCTATTACATTTTGGAGGAGCTGAGAAGGAAATGAATAAGAAGAGAAGACAGTATCGGGCGTGTGAATATTGTGGCGCGGCGCTGGATCCGGGCGAACGGTGCGAATGCAGAAAGATCAGAACCTATGAGGAACAGCATGGTCTGCGCTTACTTCATGATACAAAAAAATGCCGGTGCTCATAGCGGTGAGCACCGGCAACCGAAGAAGTGTCTTCTCAAAAATAAGACGCCTTGATTATATCATGATGGCGTAAGAGGTGCAAGATGAAAAGCAGCGTAAAGATAGAAATTTATGGAAACCGGGAACGGTACTGGGGTTATGTTCGATTTACGGACAGCGAAGGAACGGAGCATGTGCGTACCGCAGCCGGGAAGCGGGAAGATAGCTTGAAGAGCAACACACTGCAGGCGCTGATTGAATGCCTGAAGCTGCTGATCCGGCCGTGCATGGTCGATGTTTATACCAAAATGGATGAGATCATCGAACCGTTCAAGCAGGGATGGATTTACAACTGGGAAAAGAATGACTGGACGAATGCGAAAGGACGGCGCGTGCAGTGCGCAGATCAGTGGCAGGAGGCAAAGCTGCTTCTGTCAGAGCATTCTGTGAGATTTATGAAGATGGAGGATGATAAGCAATGAGAACAAATATGAAGCGGTCAAATGGGATGGCCGACCAGAAATCACACAAATTGCGCATGGACGGAATGGCCATGGCACTGAGAATCGTTGAGGAGTATGGCGTGGAAGGCCTGCGGGAAGAGGTGAAAACCCGTAATGCAGTGTTTATTCCGCTGGAGGTAACCAGAAAGTCCGTGGAAGATCTGAATGATTTACTTGGAAACCGGATCCTGAACACCTACAGAACAGAAATGATGTTCACGCTGAACCAAAAATTTGGTTTCGGCCCCAAGCGGCTACTGAAATTCTATGAAGAATTTGGCAATACAGTTGATATGGTGCAATGCCTGGATCCGTTCGGAAAACCATATGAAAAAATGTCGGAGCACGCGGAGATTGTAAACCAGAAAATCGGTAAGGATATTCTGGATGTGGATGAGATCAAAAAGATCGAGGAAGAGAATGCGGAGGGTAAGAAACGTCTGATTGAATATGAGTATTTACTGGACTTCCTGCATCGGAAAGGATTTGACGATGCTGCAGCGTGCCTGAAAGAAGCTGCGGAGTGGGAGGGCTGAGATGGCGAAGAGCATTTTGCAGAAGGATAAAGAGTGCTTTTTGTGCACCAGGATGCAGGACTTGGAACAACACCATATATTCGGAGGGCCGAACCGGAAATGGTCAGAGAAATATGGTCTGAAAGTCTGGCTGTGCCAGCGATGCCACCGAGATCCGAGACAGGGGGTTCATTTTAACCGGGATGTCATGAAAATCATGCACCGGACAGGGCAGCAGGCATTCGAGAAGGAACATAGTCGGGATGAATTTATGAACATCTTCGGAAAGAACTATTTATAGGCGGTAATGCGTCCCCACGGGGCATTACATAGATGTATTTGTTTTGCGGTAATGTGTCACGACATGCCGGTACTGCCCCCGCTGACTTTACGGCGGGGGAGAAAGAAGGGAAAATGAAAGAATATTTGTGTAATTACTGCGGAAAAGTCATATCTGGCGAACATGCCATGATCAAAACGCAGAGAGGAACGGAATTGCACATCTGCAAAGAATGCATAGAAAAAGAGTTCCAGAAAAAAGAAGTTATGGAAAAGGGAAGATGATTTTATGGGAATCATAAATCAGATTGCAGAATACACCAGACTCTGCCGGGAACTTTCTGAACTGCCACGAAATGCAGAAAGCGAAGAGGCATATGCGCCTATAGAGCAGAGCAGACAGGAACTTCTGGCTCAGATTAAGAAAATGAGGGTAGAGTTAAAAATGGATGAGGAGAAACCATGAAATTAAAAGATGCGCATCATATAGTAAAAAAGATGGTTGCTCAGGCGAACAAGAAAGAGCGAACGGCACTCAAAATCGCATGTGTATGTATGGAGAAAAGCATGCCAAAAGAGCCGGTACGGAGAGAGCTTCCAGAAAAATTAAGCAAGTTGACACCAATCATGCATTGCAGATCATGTGGTGCATGGATATGGCCGGAAGAGCATCGATATTGTCCTGTTTGTGGACAACGGATGAAGTGGTAAGAGAAACAAAGTAATCGATAAAAATGAAATAACAGAGGAAGCACAGATGAATAAGACTGAAAAAATGGTACTGATCTTGCATGAAAAAGGTATATCTGTATCTGACATTGCGGCTAGACTCGGTAAGAGAGAGTCAACGGTATACACATATCTGAGCAAGAATGGAAAATCTCATCGTAGGCAGAAAAGTCAGCTTGGGATTAGTACCCAGAGAATTAAACAGGTCCGTAATAGGGCACAGGTAGGGAATCGGATACGCGTGAAAAGCGTGAAGGCTCTGATGTTTGGTGATGGAAACATAAAGCAGGGAAGTGTTCCGGTTATGGCAAAGGTGCTTTCAAAAGCAAACCGGTATTTTTGCCTGGTTGAGTTGCCGGGCGGCACTCGGGAGTGCATCCTGTGGATTGATATGGTCGGTGAGAATCTGGACAGATACTAAGGAGGACAGGAATGAATTGCAAAGACTGCAGTTATAAAGAATTTCATGACGGGAACGGAAGGCCGGGGCGTTATTATTGCCTTCACAACGAAGCTAGGTACGCAAGAAACAAATGCGAACCTACTCCTATGATTTGCAGAACGGAGAGACATGATGACAAATTAACTATTAAGACCGCGCCGAGATGGTGCCCGTTAAATAGAAAAGGGGAAAATGATGAATAGATTAACTCAGAAGCGAGTGAATGGAATCAAAACCGGTTACTGGTCCGCCGGCAAGAAAGATGAACTGGTAGCGCGGCTGGCAGAGTATGAGGATACTGGCCTGGAGCCGGCAGAGGTGCTGCAGCTGAAAAAGAATACAGTGCAGTGGATTCCAGTAGCTGAGCGAATGCCGGAGCGAAACAAAAGCGTGTTGCTGTGCATGAAGAGCAGGTCATCAAGAACCGGTATGTGCATACAGACAGGAAGCTATGATAACGGTTTCTGGTTTATTCAGGGCGCAGCAGGATATGAGAGCCTGGCAACATTCGAGTTTCACGTGCTTGCCTGGATGCCATTGCCGGAACCGTACCGGGGAGGTGAATATGAACGATGAAAGAGATGATGCTGAACAAGCTCAGTGGTGCGCTGATTGGTCTCGGCGGTATTGGACAAAACGACTTCGGCGCCGCCAGCATTGGCGTAACGTGCAGTTGTGCATCAAACTGGCATGGTGTGAACTTGTGGCAATATTGAAAGGGAAAGGTTGAGAAAGATGTTTGTAAAGCAGATTACAATGGAAGAGGCCTTAAGACTGGCAGCCAATGGAAATGAGGTTATGACCCTTGTGCCAGGTGAAGAGGAATGTGATTGGCGGGAAATGATGCCAGACACCCTGCAGAATATGCTTTCCCGGGTCATGTTCTTCCGGGGAGAGCCAGCATTAATTAAAACTGAATTTGGAGGATGCCATGAAAAAGGGATTGAGCTGCGAACTGACAAATGACAGCGCAGGAAACATGATGCTAACAGTAAGAAAAGAACGTGGAAAACTCACACTGGATGATATCAGAGCCGCTGCCACAGAATACGAACAGGATTATTATGCATTAATCCTCAAATGTATGGATGGGGATATGAGTCAATACTGGACGGATGACCTTCAGGGCGATGCGGCAGAATTGTATCCGGCCGCAGATTTTTTGGAAGTCTCTGGAAGGGCGAAGGTGATCTAAATGGAGTTTACACTAATCGAGAAAGGCAAGCTTGAAAAGATTGACCGGTTGCTGGAACGTTACGGGCGGATCCAGCGCCGGAGAGCCTGGCATAAGCGCAGCCGGACAGGGAAGTGGAAGTAAATTCTATGACTAACTTATGACTTTTATGACTAAGCTCAATTAAGATTGGAGAAAAGAATATGGCTGGAAAGAGCATTTATTTTACACGAAAAGAGCTGGAGGGACTTAGAGATTTTATTAAGTACCTTGAGACAGATGGAAAGCCAGATGATGAAGAACTATACGCTTACTGGTTGGGAAGAATCGGGACGGCGGAAGGAAAGATTATAGACGCGTGCGAAAATTAAGATATCAAAGTGTATGTATCGATCAGCATATAAAACCATTGGTAGATTATAGCGATATGAAAGATTATAGTGCGACGTGTCGTCATTGGTAGGACATTAAAGAAGAAAATTTGTTGCCAAAAGAGAAATATGAATTGATAAAAGATTATATCGAAGAGGAGAAATAAATGCGAAAGTGGAAGAAAATTATTGCAGTTGTAGGAATTATCGCAGCGTTTGGAACTACGGGTTGCACAGCCAGTTGGGAGCGAAGCGTAAAGTCGTTCAGTAGTAATTATGGTGGTGGCTTAAACCGTACTGTCACTGTATATGATTATAATGGCACAGAAATCAAAAGTTGGTCTGGAAAATTTGATGTTTCCGATAGCGAGAATGAAGTATATTTTGACGTAGACGGTAAGAGGGTAATTGTTCATGGCGGTATCGTCATAGACGAGGAAAATTAGAATTTGGAGGTGCTGAGGTGATAGAAATCAAATGTACAAAGCGAGATCAGGACAAAATTATAAGAGCGTTGGAAGTCATGGAATTACCGTGTCTTTTTCCAAAAACCGCAAAAAATTGCGCCCTTACTCCTGGAGAGAGTTGCAGAAAATGCTTAACAACAAAAATAAAATGGGATATTCAGTAAACTGAAATAACCAGAAAAATAAAGAAAGCTACACACCGAAAAGGAGGTATCGGTATGGCAGGAGGAAGACCGAAAAAGGGAGCCGCTGAGAAATACGTGAAACAGAACATCACTATGGAGCCGGAACAGCTGAAAAGGTTAATGCTCTACTGCCAGAAAGAAGACCGGTCAATGTCCTGGGTGATCCGGAAGGCTCTGGAGATGTATCTGAAAAAAGTAGCATAACGGTAAGTATCAATACTTACTGAAACTGAAATTTGGAGGTCATAGATAAAATGGGAATCAATTTGAGAACTAAGCCGGTATCAGAAATGGATATATGCGAACTGCCATATAATGATTGCTATGTGAAAGACCGGCAGGCAATGTACAGAGACTACGATACAGATATGTCAGCCAGAGACCTGATCAGAGTGGCTTATAAGGACAGAAACGAGGATATGCCGCCGGAATTCTACACGGATGATGAGACATTCGATGAGATTATTTATGATAATCTGCAGTTTGGCATTGATACATTTGATGGTCTCATGGCTGTGTTTTATCGGCAGCTTTGGTCCAAGGCGGAAATGCGAGAGGTACTGCTGGATATATCAAAAATCTATGATATTACGGCGTTTATTTAAGATCTAAGGATAAGGAGATTATCATGAAAATGCTGCTGACTAATAACAGTAGAAAAATGGCCGGTTTGCCGTTACATAGAAAAAAGGACAAGAGAAAGCGCTTTTTCACACGTTGCAATGCTGATGAGGTTATTGATGCGTTTTTGGATTATTGTAATTTGGAGGATGCAAAATGATGATGTTAGAAGCCATTGGCAAGGCAGCCATGCTGGAACAGTTGGCAGAAGAAGCTGCGGAGCTTGCACAAGCTGCATTGAAGGAAGCGAGAATCTTACGGGGCAATAACCCTACACCAGTGACGCTGGAAGAGGCTGAGGAACATCTGGTTGAGGAATATACGGATATTTGCCATTGTGCGATGGAGCCGGATGTGCCGGTAGATTGGGCACAGATCGAGGAAAAACGGGAGCGGTGGAAGGACCGCATGTTTAGTTCCCGGCATTAATGCCGGGAGCATGGGCACTTAGCTCAGCTGGTTAGAGCGGCGGCCTTATAAGCCGCGTCTGCCGAGGGTTCAAGTCCCTCAGTGCCTATTTAGATAAAAAGGGGGAGATGCCAATGAATTTCAAAAGGATTAACTCAGGACACAAGAAAAGCGGTACACCAACCGGTCAAAGTCATGTGTACCGCATCTATGCTTAAGGATATTATACCACAGATTAAATCCTTGGGCAATAACGGGAGGTAATCTATGAATAATCAAAACATGAAAGCAGCGATAATCGACAATGTGATCGTATTAATGTCAAATCATATGTCTCCGGATCTTCTACAGCTTCTGGAGAAAGCCCTGATTGATGAGTTGGCAGACGTGAAGCTGGAAAAGCTGAACACCCTGCCGATGGATATGAAAGACAGTATGGACAGCCAGAACCAATATATTATTAAACTCTTCTTATATAAAAAGAAAAATCTTAAAGAAGCCACAAAGTGCGGTTATCTGATGGCGGTGAAGCGGCTGATCACACTGATTTATAAACCACTGACGCAGATTGATGAAATGGACATTTATCGGTATTTAGACTGGTATGAGAAAAAGAATCTGCAGGAAACAGGTAGAAAGAACCAGGCAACTACGATTAACAATGAGCGTCGCTTCTTATCGGCATTCTATTCCTGGATGCGAAAAGAGAAGATGATTTCGGACAATCCGGTGGATGCGGTGGAGCCTTTAAAGGTTGCCAGAAAGCCGATTGATTATTACAGCGAAGAAGAAATGGCTATGCTACGGGATGGGTGTGCTTCCCTTCGTGATCGGGCCATCATTGAAGTATTCCGCTCTAGCGGTGCCAGAGTGGGGGAAATCGTGGCAATTACTGTGGATATGGTAGACTGGGCAACCGGAGACATAATGATCTGCGGTGAAAAGGGGGATCGGTATCGTCCGATCTATCTTGATGGAGAAGCGCGGTATCATCTCAAAAAGTATCTGGATTCCCGTACAGATGCGGATCCGCATTTGTTTGTCGGGAAGAAGGCACCGCATAGACCTTTAACGACAAGCGCAATCAGGCGGGAAATGAAAGTTATAGCAGAGCGTACAGGCGTTACATGTCGGGTTTATCCGCATAAGATGCGCAAGACCCTTGGCATGGATTTAAAAAACCATGGTGTTGATATCGGAACGATTCAAGAGATAATGGGACATGCCGGTCCGCAGGTAACTGCATTATATTATGCCCAGTCGACTCCGGAGACTCTCCGGACGGCACGGAAACGGGCATCTTAAATGAGCGGGGGAAGGACCCGCCTGAAACTTGATTTAGCAATTAACTTTAGACGGGCAGGACAGAAAAATGTACATGAAGCGGACTACAATATATGGGAATCGAATTGAGGTTCGGAAGTATCATACCTTCCGGTGCCCTGGAAAAGGGGAACGGGCGCGGGGAGAACGGAAGCAGCCGACAAAAGAACAGATGGCAGCAGCTAATGAGCGACGCGCGGTAAAAAAACTGAAAATGTTAATGATTGAGAACTTCGGCGCAGGAGACTGGCACTTGGTACTGACCTACGCAAAAGACAAAAGGCCGGATGCAACAGGCTGCCGGAAGCTGTTAAGGAAATTTTTTGAAAGATGTCGGAAGCTTTACAGAGCAGCAGGAGTGCCGCTGAAATATATCATGGTGACTGAGTGGGAGGCGAAGGCTATACACCACCACATTGTGATCAGTGATATTCCGGGAATCCATCGTGTGCTGCAGGAGATTTGGAAGGAGGGCGGGATCCATCTGACCCCGCTCTACCAGAATAAAGAATTTGATGATCTGGCAGAATATCTGACCAAGGAGACGAGAAAAACATTCCAGAGATCGGACAGTCCGATGAAGCAGCGCTGGACATGCAGCAGGAATCTGAAACGTCCAGAGGTACATACAGAACAGGTCAATGCAGGATCCTGGAAGGAAGAACCATCAGTGCCGAAAAGCCTGGAACAGGAGGGATACGTGCTTGATAAGACATCCATTGTTGCAGATGTGGATGCCATGGGATACCCATTCCAGGAATACACTATGATCCGCTACGAAAAAGAGAGGAGGCGGTGATCGTGCCAAGACAGCATCAATGTCTGTGCCCGTTCTATGAATGCCATTCCAGAAAGGGGAGGGCGCAGGCAACCATAACTTGCGAAAACGTCATGAAGAATGATGGATTCGGCGTAAAGAATCAGCTTCTCTTCGCGTCATACCTGGACGAAAAAGCATATCATGAGATGTTCTGCATGGATACCTACCAGGACTGCCTGTATTACAAATTTATAAAAGCTGTAAAGTACAATGAGTGACCGGACATCCGGGCACATTTTGGCGTGCGCACATATGCGGGCGCGCGCGTAGATAGTAGAGAGACCATCAGGGCCTCTTTATTTGACGTGGAAAAACTGGACAAAATCGTACATTCCCTCGGCGGTCGTCGGGGGCTTTTTGCTGTGCAAACAAAAATTTACCCTAACTGCTATACTCACCAGAAAAGGCAGGTGAGAAGGTGGCAAGACAAAGATGGGAGGAGTGGGCGAACGATGAGAACCGGCTTGCGGTACTCCAGGCATGGGCCAGGGCTGGCCTGAGTGATGAACGGATAGCGAAGCATATCGGGATCAGCAGATCCACGCTGAATGAGTGGAAGAAAAAACACCAGTCAATCAGGGATGCGCTGAAGACAGGAAAAGAAATAGCAAACCGCCAGGTCGAAAATGCGTTGTTCCGGCTGACGCAGGGCGGTACTGTAAAGGTGAGAAAACTGTTTAAACTCAAAAAAACACAGTATGACAACAATGGGAAAAAGATGTCAGAGGAAGAATATTTGGAAACCGGCGAGGAAGATGTATATATCGAGCCAGATTTCAAGGCAATTTCATTCTGGCTGCGTAATAAGATGCCGGAAGAGTGGCGAGATAAGATTTTGGATAATCCAAACGATGAAGGGCCGCAGGAGAATCTTATCATTCTGACACCACGCCAGGTGAACCAGATGAAGGAGGAAATCAATGCCGGTCAGAACGAAAAAAACTAATCAGGGAGCGGATTTGCCGGATCCAAGAAAAGTTTTGTGGTGTCCGCAGCCAAAACAGCAGGAAATGATGAGCCGACCGGAATATGAGGCATTGTACGGCGGGGCAGCAGGAGGTGGAAAAAGTGATTATCTTGTTGCAGAAGCCCTGCGGCAGGTAAACAACCGGTTCTACCGCGGCATTGTCTTCCGGCGGGAATATCCGCAGTTGGTGGACTTGATTGACCGGTCCAGGGAACTTTATAAAGCGGCGTATCCGCGGGCAAGATACAACGAGTCAGGGCATGTCTGGAAGTTTCCAAGCGGCGCAAAGATATATTTCGCAGCCATGCAGTACGAACAGGACAGGCTGAAATATCAGGGTCGACACTTTGATTTTATTGGATTTGACGAGCTGACTCATTTCACGGAAAAACAATATACATACCTGTTTTCCAGAGCGAGACCTTCCGGTCCGGGGACAGAGGTGTATGTACGGGCCACTGCAAACCCTGGAGGCATTGGCCATGGATGGGTAAAAAGCAGGTTTGTATCAATCACAACACCTGGAACCAGAGTTGTGACAGATGTTGTGATCCATGACCCGAAGGGAAAAGAAATTAAACTGTCAAAAGACAGAATCTTTATCCCAAGTAGCGTGTTCGATAATCCTGCGCTGCTGGAAAATGACCCGGGATACCTAGCGAGCCTAGCAATCATGCCGGAAGCAGAACGCAATGCCCTGCTGTATGGAGATTGGGATTCCTTTGAGGGGCAGGTGTTCACGGAATGGAAAAATGATCCAGAGAACTATGAGACACGCCAGTGGACGCATGTGATTGAGCCGTTTAAGATTCCGTCCGGTTGGGAAATCGTGCGGGGATACGACTTCGGTTATGCAAAGCCGTTTTCGGTCGGATGGTATGCGATTGACTATACTGGAACGATTTATCGCATCCGGGAGTATTACGGTTGCGTGGAGGGATCACCAAACGTTGGAACGCAAATGGAGCCTACGGAACAGGCGCAGATGATCCGTCAGATTGAAGAGACGGACGTGAATTTAAAGGGCCGGAAAATCACCGGCATTGCGGATCCGTCTATCTTTGACCGGTCCCGCGGAAAATCGGTAGCCGATATGATGGCGGAAAAAGGAGTGTACTGGTCTGGTGGTGATAACCACCGCATTGCGGGAAAAATGCAGTATCATTACCGCCTGGCATTTGATGAGAATGGAATTCCAAAGTTTTACGTGTTCAATACATGCAAGAACTTCATCCGGACGATTCCGAATCTGGTCTATGATGAGAAAAATGTGGAGGATATCGACACCACGCAGGAAGACCATATTTACGATGAATGCCGGTATGTATTCATGCAGCATCCGATTCCGATGCGGCGCAGCGTGAAGAAAGAAATTCCGTTGGAGGATCCGCTGGATCTTTTTGCGGAAGAGCGAAAGAAAGCACATAGAATAATCAGAATTTAGGAGGAAGCATGGAAGATGGACGCAAAGTAGGTCCGGAGCAGGTCCGGAAGGCCTATGAAACATATAAAAAATATCGAAGCGGCCTTGAAGCGTTTCAGCAGCGAGTCATCAATGCGGAAGAATGGTGGAAAAATAACCACTGGGAGCGCTTCCAGGGAGGAGACAAAGATACGGATTTGAAGCCGGTTAGTGCCTGGTTATTTAACTCGCTGATTAACAAGCATGCAGATTTTATTGACAACTACCCTTGCCCGGCTATTCTGCCGCGGGAGGCATCGGACGAAGAAACAGCAAAGCTGTTATCAGAGGTTGTGCCGGTTATCCTAGAAAACAATGGTTTTGCAAAGACCTATAATGCAAACTGCTGGGATAAACCAAAGATTGGGACAGCGGTGTATGCTGTGATGTGGAATCCATCCAAAGAGAACGGCCTGGGAGATATTGAAGTTAGCAGTGTCGATGTGTTGAACATCACCTGGCAGCCTGGAATTGAGGATATCCAGAAGTCCAGAAATATCTTTGTGACAGAGGTGGTAGATGCAGATCTGCTGAAGGAACAGTATCCGGATGTTGCCGATCAGATCACAGCTGGGAATCTGGCAGACCGTCCTAAATACCTCTACGAGGAGAATATGGACACCACCGATAAAGTCATGGTGTTTGACTGGTATTATAAACATGTATTTCAGACGGAAACCGGAGGCAGCAGGACTATCCTGCATTACTGTAAATTCGTGAATGACATTGTACTGTATGCTTCAGAGGATGATCCGGAATATGCAATGGATGGATGGTACAATCACGGCAAGTACCCATTTGTTTTTGACGTGCAGTTCCCGGAAAAAGGATCTCCTGCTGGTTTCGGATATTTGGATGTCATGGTAAATCCGCAGGAGTACATTGACCGCCTGGATCAGGTCATCATGAAAAATGCGCTGATGAATAAGCCGCGTTATTTCGTGACTGGATCAGCAAACATCAACGAAGATGAGTTCACGAATCTGTCGAATGACATTGTGCACACATCGGGGAATGATGTATCGGATCAATCCATCCGGCAGATTGAGCCACCTGTGATCGGGGATATCGTATTCAACCAGAGGGATGCAAAGGTCAATGAGCTGAAGGAAACGAGTGGAAACAGGGATTTTTCCCAAGGCTCTACAAGCAGCGGCGTGACAGCAGCATCGGCTATCGCGGCATTACAGGAGGCTGGGAGCAAACTGAGCCGCGATATGATTAAAGGGACCTATACGGCATACCAGGAGATTGTGGAACTTACGGTGGAACTGATACGGCAATTCTACGACCTTCCAAGGTGCTACCGGATCACGAAGGAAAATGGCGCTGCGGAATATGTACAGCTGACTAATCAAGGATTGAAAGATCAGGCTATGCCGGGAATTGGTGATGATTTATCTATTCGTCGCCCGGTGTTTGATATCAAGATATCTGCGCAGAAAGCAAGCCCGTATTCTAGGATAGCTCAAAACGAGCTGGCAAAAGAGCTTTATGGACTTGGAGTATTCAACCCTCAGATGGCCGATCAGGCTCTGTGCGTGCTCAGGATGATGGATTTTGACCGCAGAGATGAAGTGATCCAGATGATCGAGCGGAACGGTACCATGTACCAGCAAATGCAGCAGATGCAGGGGACCATGATGCAGATGGCGGCATTGATCGCGAAAACGACAGGGGACACCTCGATCATGCAGACGCTACAGGAGCAGGGGGTACCGGGGCCGGACATGACGGCCATCAATACGGATGCAGGGCAGCAGATAAAAACAGATTCTCTTGGCAGAGCTATGAATACAGATAACAGCACGCAGGGGAAGGCACGTCAGCGGGTGAGCAGTGCAACGGAGGTGCAGTCATGACAAATATTGTGATTAATATCGGACCGGATACCATGAAATTATCTATGGAGGGGCATGCATGCTATCAGATGGATGGGAATGATGTCGTTTGCTCTGCGGCGTCGGCTATGGGGCAGGCATTGGTAGATGCAATGTTTCATACGCCAGATATTCGCGCTGTGGCAAAACTGGAAAGGGGTAATTTATTTTTGAAAGCTCATTACAGAGAAGAGCAGAAGGGGTTAATAAAAAATCGAATGGCTGTAGCTATGAGTGGCTTCCGGATGCTTCAGGAGGCATACCCGGAGAATGTATCTTATACATGTCAAGAAGGATAACGTTGCTGTGCAAACAAAAATTCTTGACATGTGATAATGTCGTATCAGACACTCGGGAAAGACCGTGACAGACACTCGGGAGAGACCGTGAATATAGACACCCGGGAGAGACCGGAGGGAGGTAACATGTACAAACTTGATTTACATATGTTCGACGGAGGCGCGGCAGCAGGAGGCGCACCTGCAGCAGGAAGTACAGCACAGGCAGGAGGAACCGCAACGCAGGCGGGGGGAACAGCAGTGCAGACAGAAGGAACGCAGTCTGGAGAACAGGAAGGCGAACAGTCCAATCAGCTTACGCCGGAAGAACAGCGTAAGGCTGATTATAAGAAATTCAAGGAACAGTACAAGGATCTGTACGGAGAGGATGTCAAAAAACAGGTAGACAGAAGATTTGCACCAATGAACCGCATGCAGCAGCAGCTGGATTCTCAGGGAAGGATTATGCAGGTGATTGCTGCCAAATATGGCACGGATGCATCGGATGTAGACGGCATGATCAATGCAATCAATGCAGACAGCGCCTACTACGAAGAAAAGGCTCTGGAAGCCGGCATGCCGGTGGAAAAGTATAAAGAATTTATGAATCTGCAGGCACAGAACAAAGCTATGGAAGAGGCACAGAGGCGGGCGGAAAACCTCCGGCAGGAGGAGCAGACCTGGGCGCGCTGGGATGCGGAAACAGAGCAGTGCAAGAACCTTTATCCTGATTTTGATATTCGATTCGAAATTGAGAACAATGAAAACTTCGCAAAGATGCTGGGAGCCGGATGTGATGTAATCACTGCATACCGGGTCACGCATTTTGACGATATTACACAGGGCTTAATCACCAGATCAGAGCAGGAGACAAAGAAACGGGTGGCTGATACTGTAAGAGCCGGAGCATCAAGACCGGTGGAAGGAGCAGCTGGCAGCAGCCCGGCCGCAAAGAGCCAGATGGATATAATGGGAATGTCCAGGGCAGAGTTCGCGGATCTGAAGAAAAAAGTTCTGTCCGGAGAGGTAAGCCTTTAAGGAGGACAAATGTATTTAGAAAGCATGACTTATGCGGCGGATATTCCGTTCGTACTGGATCTGCACATGTTTGATGCAAATCCGAACACTAACGTAACCACTCAGAGTACGCTGTCCGCGGAGATGAAGACGTTCTACGATAAAAACCTGATTGAGAACGCATCCCCACTCCTGGTACATGACAGATGGGCGCAGAAGCGTGACATTCCGCGAAACGGCGGTAAGAAAATCGAGTTTAGAAAGTATGTACAGCTCGGCAAGTCTCTCACTCCGCTGACTGAAGGTGTTACTCCGGACGGCCAGAGCCTTTCTGTAACCAAGATCGAGGCAGAAGTGAAGCAGTACGGCAACTATGTAACCGTATCCGATGTGCTGCAGATGACGACTATTGATAACACCATCGTGGAAACCACTGACCTGATCGGCGGCCAGGCAGGAACCTCGCTGGACACCATTTCCAGAGAGGTCTTAAACGCCGGAACCAATGTGCAGTATGCAGAAGGCCAGGTATCTTCCAGAGCAGCACTGAAAACAGAACACAAACTGACCGTAAGAGCCGTAAAGATGGCTGTCCGTACTCTGAAAAAGCAGCTCGCGTCCAAGATTGACGGTTCATACTGGGCCATCATTCATCCAGACGTTGCGTTCGACCTGACCGAAGACCCAAACTGGATTGATGTGCACAAGTATGCAAAACCGGAAGAAATTTTTGAAGGCGAAATCGGTAAGCTCGCAGGTGTGCGCTTTATAGAGACTACGGAGGCAAAGATCTTTGCAAAAGCTGGGGCAGCAAAGAGCAGCAGCGATGCGACTAAGATTGATGTATACTCTACCCTGTTCTTCGGCGCAAATGCGTATGCGACGACCAAGATCGAGGGCGCAGGACTTCAGACCATTGTGAAGCAGCTTGGATCTGCCGGGACTGCGGATCCTCTGAATCAGAGAGCAACCATTGGTTGGAAGGCCACGAAGGTTACTGAGATTCTGTCGAATGAGTACATGGTACGCGTAGAGACCGGATCAACCTACAGCGATGGAGCAGCGAACTAAGGAGGGCATATGGCTGGGAAAAAAACAGAAAATCAGAGCGTAAATCTGGACGTTGCAGAAGAGAATGAAACTGCGGTTGAAATTACTGTAGAGAGTAATGCGGAAGATGCACCGGCGGTACCGAAAGAGAAAATGGTAAAGCGGCGGCTGTTCAAGGATAATGACAAATACCAGGCGGATGTGTTTGTCTGCGTAAACGGAAAAGCATATACCATCAAACGTGGAGTCGATGTTGAGATTCCAGAAGAGGTGGCCGAGGTGCTGGACAATGCAGACGATCAGCTGATGGTGGCTGCTCAGAAAATGGACGAGCTGACTTATCGGGATCCGAAATAAAAGGAGGGCGCACTTGTGATAACAGTAAGGAACCGAACACTGATCGTTCCAGAAGGGGAACGGGTGATCGGTACAGATTACGATAACAATTCTGAGGTGCGTCAATTCCGGGTAGAAAAAGCGCCAGGTGGGATAGACATATCTCACCTGGCTTTTCGTTTGGATCTGATGTACCAGGGAGAGATATACGATACCTGTAAGTTGGAAAAGGAAGAACGCGAAGACAGTATGATACTTGCATGGACGGTGGCAGCAACAAACGTAGCACATCCAGGCACAGTATGGATATCGTTGAGGGCGATTGATGATGCCGGTACGGTGAAGTGGGGAAGCAATGCAGCAGCCCTGTATGTACAGTCTTCTGTGAACACCCCGTCACATGCAAGCGGCATGACAGAGCTTGAAGAGCACGAGAAAAAAATGGAAGATCTGCTCTTGAAGAGCAAAGAAGCGGTGTCGCGGGCGAATAATGCAACAAGTAAAGCTGAGACGGCAATTCAGACAACGACTGAGGCGGTAAAAACAGCACAGACTGCAGCAACAAGTGCAGGATCATCAGCGGATTTGGCGGAAGCATGGGCGCACGGAAAGAAAGGATATACCGCACAAACGAATGACAATGCTATGTATTGGAGCGAACAGTCAAAAAAACGCGCGGAAAGTGCGAAGGAGCAGGCTGATCTTGCAAAAATCTATGCTGACAGCATTGCACCACTCATGGATCGTGGGGAATATTCATCCGGAACGACTTACCAGGAAAATGACCTGGTAAAGTACCAGAACGCAATATGGAGATGTAAGATTGACGGGACTGCATCAGTTCCGCAGGAAGGGGAAAACTGGACGCTGTTTTTCAGAGGGGTTCAGAGTATCAATGAACTGGTGGCTGCTGATGCACAGGGATTACTAGGACAAGCAGGAGCGCAGCAGGTGAATGCACAGGCTTTGATTGATGCGGTGGCAGAAAAGATAGCGACAAAGCTACTGTTGAAGAGCGATGTTGTCAGCCAGTTGGTCAACGATGCAACAAAAGCAGCCAGTTCCGCTGCTGTATATGCGTTACAGCAGAAGCTTGGAACCGGAGATCTTCCGAACGGAATGAGTGATGTTGTGGCGGGGTTAGCGGCGTTAAATAGTGATTTTTTTAATAGGATTGATGCCACAAAAATATCTTTATTAACACAGCCGAGTGGAACAACAATACGGCAAAAAATTGAAAACTGCCAAAAAGGTACATTGTACTCATGGGCACATAATCCTAGCGAATTATATAATCCCACTGGAAAAAGCGGTACATGGAGCTTCTTAATTATAAAAGTCGACAAAGAAATGTATACTATTTGCCTTGCTTGTGAAGGTGGCAGTAAACTCTACATATATTCATATAACGCAAATGCTTGGTATGGAATGGATGGCACTGTTGTACGGCAATTTAACTAACTTACTATAAGTGTAATGACCGGCCTGACCTAACTACAGTGGAATAAAGGTAAAATTATATCGTGTCAGAGAGATATTGTTACCTCGGATGCTACAATTGCCCTGAACAGAAACGCTAAGAGTTGTCCCTTTGGTAAATTTGTTCATTACAAATATATTTATTGTATTATCTGTTTGAACAGTTCCGTCCCACTGCTCTCTTCCTTGAACGTATGCATTCTTTACCATATAGTAAAAGCTTGCATTAGCATCCGAAGATTTACATAAAACCTTCCAATTCCCAATCATGATACAGTCAAATGGAATTGTGACCTCGCTATCCCATAATGTAGTTGTTGAATCAGAAGATAATGTCTGGGTATCAGCAGTAAGATATCGTTCCTGAAGCGTAGGTGTTTTTGCATTCAAATCACTATTCTAGGACCAAACTTTTAAAAGAAAGGAGAAAATCATATGGAAAAAATCAAGTTTAATGATTCGTTATTTGAATTAGTAGCGAATGGCTACCAGCTGCAGCAGGACGGCGGTCGCATTGTCTTTCAGCCAGGCGAAGCAACCTTTGAAGAAGCTGAGGCTGCTGTATCTGCCGCAACCTCGATCATGCTCCTGGACGATGTCGGAGAACCGTTGGCATCTCGGAGAGATCTGGTATATGCCGGCCGCATGACCAGACAGTCTGATTATGTGATTGGTACAGAAAAAGAAGAGACCGGAACTGATGAGGGTGGCAACCCGATCTACACCTACAAGGATGTGACTGGCCCAGTGATGATTGCAGAGTTTCGGCTTCCGGATCTCAGAGAGGCTTATAAATCTCTGGAAGAAGAGATGACCAACGCTCAGATGGCCATTGTAGAACTCTATGAAGGAGGCGAGGCATAATGGCAAGAGTGTATGCAGATTTGGTGCGCAAGGGTAGAATTGCTCTCGATGCTGTACCAAAAAAGATTAGAGCAGATGTTGAAAACGTTTTAAACGGTGCCACCCGATAGTTGGAAGAAAGGACTACATATGAGTATCAAACACAGAACCGAAACCCCGAACATCCCTTATGGCCCGGCAACCGGAGTACCGACCCCGGAACCGCACAATGAGGCCTTAAGCACCGGCCCAGATCACGAGTACAGCAAGGACAGCACTCCGGGCACTGCAGATCATGCAGAGCCGAGACATGTGCAGGGCGGACCAGGACATAAGGAGTGCGATCACGAGTAAAGGAGATTTATGATGGTAGCACTGATTTTTCAGTATATAGCCGCACATTGGATAGAATGGCTGTTTGCGGCTATCTCCGGAGCTCTGTTCGCGGCATATCGCGGTTTATCGAAGCGATTAAAGACCGAAGTGGTAAAGAACCAGGCTATTAACGCAGCAGTACTGGCTCTGCTCCATGACCGCCTTTACCAGGCGTGCCAGTTTTACATAAGCCGTGGATACTGTACGGTGGGAGACCGGGACAACCTGGAGTATATGTTCAAACCGTACAAAGCTTTGGGTGGCAATGGAACTGGAGAGGAACTTTATAACAGATGTCTGGCCCTGGAATATGGGCCAGCAGAAAGAGAGGATTAAGATATGATGGATTTTGGCATTGCCAGCGTAGCGGCAATAACGGTGGTGTGTTATCTGGGAGGCATGGCTTGTAAGGCATCTGCCAAGGTTAATGACGAAGTCATCCCGGTGGTATGCGGAGTGACCGGCGGTATCCTGGGCGTAGTTGGTATGTATGTGATGCCGGACTATCCTGCAGCGGATGTGATCAACGCGGCAGCAATCGGCATTGTGTCCGGTCTGGCAGCAACCGGAGTGCACCAGGCCATGAAGCAGTTAAAAAATGAATGAGAGGTATAGTCATGGAACTTATCTTTAAAAGACAGGCAACAGTAGCGAATACACCAATCGTAATGAAATTCGATGTATTTGCGAATGTATATCTGGTGAAAAATTTAACTGACGGAGATATTTATGTATCATTCGGTGGGGGGGCAAGTAAAGAAAAAGGAATACTGATTCCGGAGAACTGCAGTCAGATTATATCCGGACTTTCTGGAAGTCAGGTTCAGGATCCGGCACGAGGCGTTGTTACCATCATTCCAATGACAGACAGCGAGAAGGGAGTTGAGGTCCAGTGTCTCGAATGGTAGGAAAAGATACCATCATAGGAATGGGCTTTATTGGATTAGAACATGGTCGGCTTTACAACATGAAGCGTGGACCGAATGTTATCACAGCAACCATAACGGGAAGACGTATAGTGTTGGAAAAGTGCGCAGGTGGAAAACTGAGAGGTCTGATATTATATGGCAAATCCACGCAGGTGACAACGACAGGGGCGCAGTTAATTGACATCAATTCGTTTCAAAAAGATAATAGGGTTTCAGTTAAAATAGTAAACAATTATTCAATCGAATTAACTTCGACAATTGAAAAAGACGCTTCTGACAGCAGCAAAGTATACTCAAATGCATTAATCGATGCAGACATTTTAGTTGGAAAAACAATAACAATGTCTCATGATGAATGGAATAGTAATGTTCCAAATGAAACTGCTGTATGTGGAATTATGTACGATCTTAATGGGGGAACCAAATATTATCAAATTAATACTGCGTCAAAGATAATAACAGTAACTATTCCATTAGACGCAAAAAATTGTAGAATAAGACTCTTTTTGGTTGAAAACGCGTCTGAAACTGTTAAAGCAGGTACATACACAGCGATTATTAAAGGACTTATGATCTGTGAAGGAACTGTGGCTAAATCTTGGGAGCCATACACCGGCGGTAAGCCGTCTCCATCACCGGATTACCCGCAGGAGATTCAGAGTGCGTTGGGTAATTTTACTGTGCGAGGTAAAAATATATACGATTCATCAATTCAATGGGGTGCATTTGGTTGGAGTGGAACTGTAAGAAACACGCAGAACAAAGTAACGGTTACAGCAAAGAACGGATGGGTACACGCATCATTTCTTAGCCCAGTAAAAGGAGAAACTGTTACATTTTCGTGTACATATAAACAAACAGAAACGACGTCTAAAGATACACAGCAAGCACTTTGTATTGTTACAACGCCTGATGGAAAATTTCCAAATTCAGATAATAATATTGTTTATCAAACAATATCTCCAAACACAAATGAAACAACTATTTCTGCAACGTTTATATCTGATACTTACATTGGTATCTTTCTAAGAGTTGAGACAGAAGGTATTGGCTTAACGCGCACAGTTGAATTAACCAATATCCAACTTGAATATGGATCTAAAGCGACATCTTACGAACCATACAAAGGTTCAACTTCTTACACTTTCGCACCAAATGGTCTTCCAGGCATTCCGGTTTCCGTAAATGGTAACTATACCGACCAATTTGGTCAACAATGGGTCTGCGATGAACTTGACTTTGAACGTGGAGTGTATCGTCAACGGATTAAGCATGTAAATGTTGTTTTTAAAAAAGGAGCTTCATCTAGCACACATAGTGGATATAGACATATGGCAGGTGATATTCAAAATATGTCTAGGGAGCATACAGAATGTTTGTGCAATATTGCAACGCATTCCAAAAATGCAGCCTATGGAACAGAGGGTGTTCGTGCAAGTGGAGCGTATAATGCACTAGTTCTATACTATGAGAATTTGACGCTCGATAATGTTCCTGCCGATGTTGCTTATATTCTATCTGATCCAATTGAGACCTCACTCTCAGAAACCGACATTGCCGCTTACCGTGCTCTCACCATCTATGACCCGACAACGGTCGTAGAAACTAACAGCGGTGGATTAAAAGTATCGTACAACAAAATTGTGAAAAAATTAGTCGAGGAGCGGAGTGATCTGCCCAACATGTAAAAAGAAAGAAGGAAAAAATCATGATGAAAGCAATGTTATCTCAGCCGATGGCTGGAAAAAGTGAAGAAGAAATCAAAGCAACCAGAGAAAAGGCAATCAAAGCACTGGAAGCAAAAGGATATGAGGTCGTAAACACTTTCTTTACTGATGAGTGGTACAATAATGAGCGCATGAAGGAGCGTGGTGTGGTACAGATTCCGCTTTGCTTCTTGGCAAAGAGTTTAGAAAAAATGTCTCTGTGTCACGCAGTTTACTTTTGCAAGGGCTGGGAACAGACGCGAGGCTGTCGGTTAGAGCATGATGCAGCAGTAGCATATGGTCTGACTGTCATTTACGAAGAGTAGGAGGGAGTATTTCATGAATTTTACAGAAGCATTTAAAGCCATGAAACAGGGTGCAAAGGTAAAACTTCCAGGCTGGGGAGGATACTGGTACTGGGATCCGGAGAAGGAAACAATCATGATTCAGTGCAGACCACAGGATTCTGATAAGGGCGAGCTCCTGGATATCAGGGAAACGCAGCGTGTTGAATACACCATGCTGAACATGCAATCGGATGAGTGGGTGATTGCTGATGAAAGTAACTGTCCGGTACTTGGCGGCATTGCTGCATTTTCATTTGCAGATGCCATCCGGTATCTTAAACGAGGATTGAAGGTGGCACGACAGGGATGGAATGGGAAAAAACAATATATCCAGTTAGCAACAGCAATCTCCTACAAAGCGGCTGACGGTGAGATTGTAAATTGCAATCACGAAGCTATCGGAAACAAAGCAATCGCGTTTGTTGGAACTAGTGGCGTACAGATGGGATGGCTTGCATCACAGGCTGATATGTTGGCAGACGACTGGATGTTTGCAGAGTAAAGGAGTGATACCATGAGAGACATTTCGCTTTGTCACCCGCGCCTTCAGCGCATTGCATCCGCCTGGATGAAAGCCTGCGCCACCGAGGGCATCACCGTAGCCATCAGCGAAACCCTGCGCACTGCAACGGAGCAGGACGCTCTTTATGCTCAGGGCCGCACAAAGCCTGGTAACATCGTAACCAACGCCAAGGGCAGCAGCTACCGCTCGCAGCACCAGTGGGGCATTGCCTTTGACTTCTACCTCAAGATGGACATCGATGGGGATGGCAAGATCTCCGACGATGCATATAACGACAGCCAGGGGCACTTCCGGCGCGCGGCAGAGATCGGCAAGAAGCTGGGCCTTGCCTGGGGCGGTGACTGGAAGAGCATCGTGGACAAGCCACACCTGTATCTTCCGGACTGGGGAAGCACGCCTACCGCGCTGATCCAGAAGTACGGCACACCGGAAGAATTTATCGCTACCTGGGTGCCGGAGACGGTCAAGACTGGCTGGCAGCAGGAGGACGGTGGCTGGCGGTTTTACTTCCGGGATGGCAGCGGCAAGCATGTGGTCAACGCCTGGTACCGGGATGAGGATAAGTGGTACTGGTTTGATGGCGCTGGAATGATGGTCCATGACACCTGGTACCGCTACAGTGGTGACTGGTATTATCTTGGATCTGATGGCGCTATGGTCAAGGGCTTGCAGACTGTCAGTGGTAAGTGGTATTACCTGGACAAAAAAGGTCGTATGGTCACCGAGCCGGTAACTCTCACACCGGATCAGGATGGGGCACTGCAGTATCCAGGTATTGCAGCGTAAATGAAAAAAGGTCGGAAAAACTTCCGGCCTTTTGTACGTTAATAGTGATTTTGCGGGAATAGAAAATAAAATATCCAATGATAAAGAGTACGTGAATTCCTTGTATCAGCGCATCGGAGATTTTAAAAACAGGACATCATCATCGTTAATAAACGACATATCATTTATGATTCAAACCAAAGGAATTCATACCGGCGGTTTCGGTTTTGCAAATGTTGAATATGCTGACAGACCATCTAACGCGTCACTATGGGGATATATCGAATTTTTCCACCACGCCGATGGATACGTTACTGTTAAATATTATCCGGATAATATGCCGAAAATTTATACAGGTCAATTTATTATAGGTCAATCAACATGGGCTGTCCCGTGGTATTAAATGGTAAATATATATGGTTTGACGGAGTCTATCTTATAAAATCATGACATTAGTACCCAAGATTCCACTTTATTAGTACCTCCGTATTTTCCAAAATACGTCTGTCCTGTCCAGATTGAACGCTCAATGACATCGCTAGGACCTTCGCCCTTCAATATCATTAAATTTGCCTGTGTTGTTATAGGGAGGTTTTTAATGTTATCATTTAAAACATAAAAGATTCCTATTGATGGTTTAGACATCTTTGATAATATATCATTTACTGTAACATCGTTTAAAAGTCCTAGATCGGAAAGATTGGTGTATACGTGAAAGCCTTTTAAATCACTATTGGCATCCGGAACTGCGTAGTGGTAAAATGTATATACAAGAACATAGCCAAAGGGTAAGGCAATGGGATATAGTAAGAAGCATAATGTAAATGTTCGATTCATTTATTCGAGTTATGCGAAATGGTATGATTATGTTTTATCTACGCCCATAAATATAGGTTCGAGTCCTATTGTTGTCATAACCTTGTGAGGACCATTAACTGCATTGAGTTAGTGGTCCTTTTTTATTGCCATTCTTTCATACGATTCCATCAGTGGCGGGCCATCCTGCCGCTTTTGCTATGCAAACAAAACGATCGCGTAAATGTTAGGATAGCAAAAAGGAGGGTGACATGAAAGTAGGAAAATTAATAGAAACGATAACAGTGCTGATCGGGCAGCAGTACGATCTGGAAATGATGGTCGGCTGGCTGAATGAAATCGAAGGACAGGTTCTGGACCAGGTAGTGAACCGGTCCCAGGGATATGATATTGAATTTAAACCATTTACTGATGAGGACATGGAGCGCGAACTGACGGTGCCGGACCGGTTCCAGGACGTCTATATCAATTATCTCCGCGCTAAGGTGGATATCGCAAACCAAGAAACGGAGCGCTACAACAATGACGCTGCCATGTTTGACGCGGCGTGGAAGGAATATGCAGCCTGGCATATCCGGACGAATCTTCCGAAACCGGCACCCAAATTCAGAAATTATTGAGGTGGAGCATGAGATTGCCTTATTTAAGAACAACGCCGCAGCAGGCGGATAAAAGTGTGGGATCCTTCGGCGGGTTGAATACGCAGCTGGTGATCCAGGAAAATGAATTTTCGGACATGAAAAACATGTCCATAGATGGGTATCCGGCAATATCGGTCCGGCAGCCGCGCGGCGTGATCCAGAAAACAATCGGAAAACCGAATGGTCTGTTTTATAAAAATGGGTTGATGTATGTGGATGGCACGGCTTTGTATTATAAAGAGAAAAAGATTGCAGACGTATCAGACAGCCGAAAGCAGATTGTAGGGATTGGTGCTTATGCGGTGGTGTTTCCAGACAAGATCATGTACAACACCAGCACAGGCGAGCTGAAGCAAATGGAAGAAACCTGGACGCAGTCCGGAAGTGCTGCCTTCGCGCAGACCACGCAGGGATCAACCCTGGTAAAAATCACAAGCACGGGGATTGGAAAAAAGTTTTCACAGTATGATTCGGTTCTGATCAGCGGTTGCACGAACGCAGCGTTTAATAAATCCATCATCCTGCAGGAGGTGGCTGATAATTATGTGGTTGTGATCGGCAGCCTTTCTGCTCAGTTCACCCAGGGCAGCGGCCTGACAATCAAACGGACAGTGCCGGATATGGATTATGTCTGCGAGAATGAGAACCGGTTGTGGGGATGCTCCAGCAAGAATCATGAAATTTATTCTTCCAAGTTGGGTGATCCGGCGAACTGGCAGTCATTTGAAGGCATTTCAACGGATTCTTATGCCGTGACAGTGGGATCCGACGGGGACTTTACCGGTTGTGTTTCCCATCTGGGATATGTGATCTTCTTCAAGGAGGATACAATTCACAAGGTTTTTGGCAACAAGCCTTCCAACTACCAGGTGTCCACATCCTCACCCGTGCGTGGAATAGCGAAAGGAATGGAGCGGACAGCTTGTATCGTAAATGAAACGCTGATCTATGCAGGACGGGATGATATCTGCAGCTATGATGGAGCACAACCGGATTCCGTGGGAGATGCGCTGAAGAACCTTGAATTTGTTGATGGAGTAGCGTCACATCATGAGGGAAAATATTATGCATCCCTGCAGGCGGGAGGCTCCTGGGGGCTGTATGTCTATGATCTGAAACGGACCATATGGACGAAAGAAGATGCCCTTCATCTGGTTGATATGGTTTATGGAGACGGTGATCTGTATTGCGTAGATGAGAAAGGAAATCTTTTCACCGTCACAGGAAAACGGCAGGAAGTGATTTCATGGTATCTGGAGAGCGGAGATCTTCTGGAGGGTACAATTGATAACAAGCACATCCGGAAACTTCGCTTTCACATCCGGATGCAGCAGGAAACGGAAGTTTCCGTGTTGATGCAGTATGATGATGACCCAGAATGGTATCGTGTAAGCACGTTCCGGTCAAAAACCTATCGTACTCATGTTGTGCCGGTTATCCCGCGGCGCTGCCAGAAATACCGTTACCGCCTGGAGGGATGTGGGGATATGCAGCTGATTGCGATCAGCAAAGTGATTGGATTAGGAAGTGATGTGAATGTCGGTATTTAAAGAGCTGGTGTTGAGCAAAGAAGAGGACAAGAAATCTCTAGTAAAAAAACTGTATCGGTTCAGCGAGGACTTGAAATTCACACTTTCCAATCTTGACGAGGACAACTTTTCCAGAAGCTTCTTAGACTGGGAGAGTGAAAAGAAATCATTAACCAGGACCATCAAACATGATGCGGACGAACTGCAGATAAAATTTGAAGATCTGGAAGCAGATTCTTATGGGCAACTGGAACAGTCGGCTAAAAGTATAAAATTATTGGTAAATCGCGGAAGTGTAGTGGAGACTATGCTGTCAAGAATGGAATTGTACGGCGAACATATAGATCTGAAAACGGGGCATGTGACGATTGATGCTAATAATATGAAACTGGATGCGGCGGGGAACGCTACGTTTTCAGGAGCTATAACGGGCGGGACAATGAATCTGGGAAATAACTTCGCGGTCGACGCATCGGGCCATGTCGTTCTCCAGGGAGATTTGAGGTGCAATTTGCTCAATCCGAAAAAGAAAACGACGGTGGGAGGTGATGTCACAGTAGAAGGAAGCGAAGGATATGGAGGCTGCACTGTTGGAAGGACCCTTACCGGATCAGAGGCTTATATTGTGGATTCACTGAGCTGCAAAAAGGTAACGGAAACATCGGATGCACGAGTAAAAACGAATGTGACAACACTTTCGGCACCGGATATGACAGCCATATGCCCGGTTTCCTGGCATTTTAAAGCAACAGGCAAGGAGAGTATCGGATTTATTGCCCAGGAGCTTGATA
Organism: Ventrimonas sp.; assembly: GCF_048380235.1. Lineage (NCBI taxonomy): Bacteria > Bacillati > Bacillota > Clostridia > Lachnospirales > Lachnospiraceae > Ventrimonas > Ventrimonas sp. The sequence goes on from NZ_DBFCCJ010000077.1 coordinate 96,302, forward strand.
AGCCGGTGAGACGGCAGAAATCATTACGTGTGGAGTATGGAGAGATGGGGGCGATGTGGGTAGCTGCTATTCAGGACAATCAGCGTCGCATTGATCGGATCAGAGGAAAGATAGAAGGGAGGGAGTAGATGTCATATTTTAGCGCGCCGACGTTGGCAAAAGATTCGGACATGGCAAAGATCCGAAGCTATATCATGCAGCTTAATCAGCAACTCCAATATAGCCTTTCAAGCTTGGACCCGGAAGACAATTTTTCTCAGGAGTTCCTAGTAAGCTACCAGGAAACGGACAAAACTATTTCGCAGCTGGAAATCAGCATGAATGGATTCATGTCAGAATTCAAGAACCTGGAAGCAGGGGTATCCACTCAGATCAGCACACTGAATAACGAGATTAAATTGAAGGTATCAGCAGAAGAACTGTGTTCGGAAATTTCCATGGCTCCGGGGACCATAGCATTTAAGACCGGATATTTAACGATTGATGCAAAAAACTTTAAATTATCCAAAGATGGCACGGCGGAGTTTTCCGGGAACATTACAGGGGGATCTATCAATATCAATGACCGCTTTGTTGTCAGCGAAACTGGCAGCACGAAAATTGACTCCGGAGCATACACGGGATCCATCCAGTGTAGCGGTCCGCTGGCAACGGAAACATTGATCACTTATGGAAACTGTGACGTAGATGGATCAATAAGCTGCCAGCAGATGAAGGTGACAGGAACGGTAACATGCGAGACTTTATATCAGTCTTCGGATGAACGGCTGAAAGAGCATATTGAGGATATTCCGGAAGAAACAGCACTGAGGATCGTGCTTGGACTAAAACCGGTTGAGTTCTCGTATATAGGGAGAGAAGAGCGGCAGATGGGATTCCTGGCACAGGATGTAAATGCGCTGCAGGAAGTCATTGGAACAAATTTGCCGCTCACAGATCTCGGAGAAGATGGGTATTACAGAATCCCATATAGCACCTACGGCGCTTTGTATGCCGGTGCAATCAAGAGTCAGCAGCGGCAGATTGAAGAATTGGAGAGAAAATTATAGTGAAATATTTTATGTATGATGAGATCCAGGTGCGGACATTGGCAGAAATCCTGAGCAAAATCAGGGTTGAGGGAGTGCAGCAGGCACGGTTCCTGGTCATGATTGAGAACATTTTGGATAAGGGAAAACTGATGGAAAAAGAGGAGGAAAAACAGGATGGCACTTGCAACAGTACAGGGGTATCTGAAAAGAAAGACGAGTCCAGTCATAACGGTGGGGAAAAGCAGTGCGAGTAGCGGACCGGGAGTAACAAAAAATCCGACACCGGCAGTAACGCCAAATCCGACACCGGCAGCATCCAGGGCATTTCAGGCTGCAGCAAGTCCGAATACGGGGAGTGGTTCGACGGCTTCAGGCGGTAGCCAGTATCTGACTGGATACACTGCCAACCCATTTGCAACATCGTCAACAACGGATCGTTATCTGCAGAGACTCAATAAGCTGGAAAAAAATGCGCCGGGAGAGTTTCAGAGCCAGTATTCCAGTGATATTCAGAACATCATCAACAGCATTAAAAACCGGGAACAGTTTAAGACAGATGATGTCTTTAAGAGTGATCTTTACAACACTATGCGGGAGCAGGCAATTCAGAATGGTCAGAAATCTATGCGGGATACCATGGGCAGCGCACAGGCAGCCACAGGCGGATATGGAAGCACCTATTCACAGGCGGCGGGGCAGCAGGCTTATGATAATGCGCTTTCCAATTTTAACAACGCGACATTGGATATCTACGACCGGGTATACAATCAGTACCTGCAGGAGGGCCAGGAACTCTATAATCAGCTGAATATGTATAACAACCAGGATTCCATTGATTACAACCGCTATCGTGATACGGTTGCAGACTATCAGGCTGACAGAAACTATTATGCCGGCCGGTACGATTCTTCCTGGAACCAGGACATGAGCCAGTATCAGCAGGATCAGGCAATGCAGCAGTGGGCGGAGAACTACGCTTACCAGAAGACTCAGGACGCCTTGGCGCAGCAGAACTGGCAGACACAGTTTGACTATCAGAAACAGCAGGATGCCCTGGCACAGCAGAATTGGCAGGCTCAGTTTGATTACCAGAAGGAGCAGGATGCAAAGCAGTTGGCCCTGGCGTATTCTAAAGCGCGTTCAAGTGGTTCTGGCAAATCGGGATCATCAAAGAGTAAAAGTAAGGCTTATAGCAGTGATGATTTAGTTAAGTTCGCAAAGGATTTACTGAATGAAAAAGACAATCGAGGTGGACGCTTGTCAAAATCATATTATGTAAATGATGCGTCTGGAGTAAGCAATATACTGCAGCAGTACCTTGGAATTGATGCGGATACAGCAGCGAAAGCGGTAACGGTGGCGCAGAAAGATAGCAAAAACAAAACGGATAATAGCTATACATACCGTAAACCGAGATAGGAGAGGATATGTCAGGAAAGTTGTTCAAACAGTATAAGGAAGATCAGGGAACCGGAAATAGCAGTCTTTATAAAGCGTACAAAAGTTCGATGGATTCTGGTCTGAGTACCGGGAATTCCACTATGGACCGTTATATTGAACATAAACGCCAGCAGGAAGAAGAAGCAAAAGAACGAAAGCGGCTTCGCGATGTAAGAGTAAATCGGGAGGCAAGGGAGAGGCAAGTAAAAAATGCAAGTTTAAATAAAAGTAGAGCCGATATGACCGATTTTATGCGGCAAGAGCGAGAAAAGATTCAGGATGATCATGCGGCAGAAGCGTCTCGGGCGCGGTTTCTCAGCGGATCCGATATGACAAAAATGAAATCCCTGGCTGAAACGGCTAAAAAGAAAAGGGACAATGAAAGACAGAACTACTTAGAGAAAAAAGCGAATGATGCAAAGGGAGTGGCTGAATATGGACCATTCAGGGACGGAACTGTGCACATTACGCCATACGAGGATATTAAGAAGCGCGCAGATTTTCAGACAGGGGCTTATCAGGGGGCGAAAGATGATCGGAATCCAATCGGAACTGGAAACACTATGAAAGGATTCTGGTCAAATGCTGCAGATGGAACGATGAATCCGTTTCGTATAGCCGCACGGGCAGTGAAGCAGTCCAACGGACTGTACAATCATAGCTTTCAGTCCATGACCGATGACCAGAAAACCATGTATAACTATCTTTATCACCGTTATGGCGCGGATCAGGCAGATCGGTACGCGAGTGCCATAGATGATGAGCTGAATGTGAAAGCAGGACGCCAGGGAGCAGAAACTGTATCAAAAATGGGCACTGTTCCTGCTGTGGGTCTCAATGTGCTTGCGAGTACAGCAGCAGGATCAGAACGCGCCGTCAAGGGCCTGGGACAAGCCGTGGACATGGTAACCGGAAATTACGAAACTGCCCCGGTATCAAATTTTGATGGTTACCTGCAGCATCTGCAGGAGAAGAGCTCCGGAGCGGCCAGAATTGCTTACGATTTGGCAAACTCTACCGGATTCATGCTGCCGAGTATGCTTGTGGCACCTGCAGCCGGAGCAGCCATGGGAGCGGCAGCCGGTTCTGCCTTGGGTTCTGCCATGTTCGGTGCGGCTGCCGGCGGTAACTCCTATGCAGATTCTATCCGGGAAGGTCAGGATGTTGAGACGGCGCAGCTTTACGGTGCGCTGAATGCTGCAAGCGAAACTGCAACGCAGGCATTCCTCGGTGGCCTGAATAATGTGAGCCTGGGGCATCCGAAAGTAAAGAGTGCCATTGATACAGCAGTGCGGAAAATGATATCCAATCCAGCGGTGCGGGACCGTATGATACAGGCAGCCGGATACGGCGCAGATATGGCAGCAGAGGGCTTGCAGGAGTACACGCAGGAGCTTCTGGACAAGGCAAGCCGGAATATGCTCTTCGGCGAGAAGAACAAGATTAGCCTGGCAGATCCGGAAGCCTGGTATGCAGCCATGCTCGGTGCGCTGAATGCCGGAGTTCTGAATGCTCCGGGAGCAATCGCGCAGGAATTGGATTACCGTTCAACAGGAAAAAACATCGTTCCGGAATACAGCGAATTCGCAGAAGGCATCAACACGGATCAGAGCTATGCTGCAGCAGAGACGCAGCAGGAAACCAGAGATCTTCAGGAGCTGGCACAGCGTTATGCGCAGCAGCAGGAAAACGGCGAAAGCATCCCGGCCCGAGACAACGGGAGATTCCTGGAAAGAATGGAAAATTTCACGGAAAATGTACAACAGGGCGAAGAAATTACGCAGAACCAGGAAAAAGATGCTCAGAACACGGAAAAAAATGCTCAGAATATGACCGATGATGTCCAGGAAGAGATAGTGCAGAAACCGGAAATGAATCCGCAGAATGTTTCGACTGCGCCAGTAGAAACGCAGCTTGAGACTGGAAGTATAGAAGACGATACTTTGGGGGAGCTGTCTGAACAGTATGGAAAATATGGCAAGAATGCTTATGTGGACTATTATGATCACGAGACGGATCTTCCCCAGTATAGCAGAACCTTTGATCGTGTGTACGATGCTGGCCGTTGGGGAATTAAAATGGACGAGGCAGTGCACCAGGAGGCGTTGTCAACATTAGGACGCGAAAAGCTGGAAAACATCTGGAAAGCCGGGGCACAGGACCGCGAGATGGTAACTAGCAACGTGAACCGTGAGACGGGAGAACCGCTGAACATGACACAGGGAGAAGTACGGATTGGTGGCCTTAGCCAGACTGCGGAAAATGCCTCATCAGCACAGAAAACCTTTGCGCAGTACATGGGTACAAGAACCGGCCTGACCTTTGACCTGGTGGACGGCATGGAGCAGGGCGGTGCTGTGGCTTCTTACGAGAAGGGCAAAGTGACACTGGATATCAACAGCAAGGACTTTCTGGGCAGCGCTTCACATGAGCTGACCCATTTCATCCGGGATTATGCCCCAGGTGAGTACAATGAGTACGCAGACACGGTCATCCGGCAGATCATGAAATCAGAGGGTATGGATCTGCAGGAAGGAACGGAGTCATACATCAATAACTACATGAGCCAGGCCGGGCAGCAGTTAACCAGGGAACAGGCCGTAGAGGAAATTGTTGCGGATGCTTCGCAGAAGTTTTTCAACGACGAGGAATTTATCAAAGAGGTAACGCAGAACCGAAACTTGGGTCAGAAAATCCTTGACTTTATCAATGATGTGATTGACGCCATTAGGAGTTTGATTAAGACTGGCAGCACCAGGCAGTCAGCCAAAGCCCTGGAAGAGAACCTTGTGTACTTCCAGCGGGCCAGAAGAGACTATATGGCAGGCCTGGAGACGGCGAGTGAGAGGTATAAGGCAGGATACGAGATTGAAGGGAATGAAGGAGAAAGATTCAAGCTTATAGGAAAAGATGAAAACGGAATTGAAACATATGAAACATCAGAAAATGTAAAAAATCTAAGCATAAAAGAACGTAAAAATATTATGCTGAATTCGTTGCTTGAAGAATTCCATGGAAGGACAGCGAAATTTGAGCATGAAGGGAAAGTGGATTACGCTGTTTTAGATGAAGCTGGAATTCGAAAAGGCATATACGGAGATAAAAAGTCTCAGAATGCAGGATATAAGACGAAAATAAATATTGGGGCAGATAAAAATTATTTTGAATTACTGGAGAATTCAAAGTACTATAGAAGTTCATTGGAACAGGGAAAAACTACAGCCAGTGGGGTACATGATAATACATTATCATGGGACTATTATTTAAAAACGATTAAGGCAGACGGAAAGTTCTACGATGTACTGATTAATGTTAGAAACACAGGCAAAGATCAATTTGTATACGATGTGTCATTAAAAGGGAAAAAAACAGAGCCGCCGAGCAGTACACGAAGTACATTAGGTCAAGGCGACTCTGTATCTACTACTGTACAGGATAGAGGAGCTATTGTCAAGAAAAAATTCCAGCTCAAAGATCCAGTAGAGGAAACCGGTACTCTGATTGCGGCTGTTGCTCCGGAAGGAACCGACGAAAGCGTCATGACAGCGTTGGCCGATCGCGGAATCAAGACGGTAAGTTATGACCCGGAAGTAGAAGGTTCCAGAAACCGGGCGGTGAATTCAGTGGAAGGCATCCGCTTCCAGATGGAGGACATGGACGATTACCTGTTTTATGATAATCATTATGTGAAGAATATCATAAAAGAGAACCAGGAACTGAAGGAAGCAAATGAATTGCTGAAAAAAGAATTTACCTTGACGGCCAAGGACGAGCTGCGCCAGGATGATATTCGGAAGGCCTGCGGGAAGGTTTTGAAGGAGTATAACAGTAAAGCAAAGCTGGAGACCGTGGCATCGAATGTCACGAAATTATTTGAGTATGTGCGGTCTGGTGACCGGATTGCCTGGGATGAGGCAAGTGAAGTGGCAACGGTTATTGGTCGGTCCATACTGGAACAGGCACAGCAGAAAGACACCGCGTTAACCGAGCAGTATAAAGATCTCCGGAAGCAGATTAAAGATACAAAGATTCTGATCACTGATCAGGATAAGGCAGATCTGGCAGCAGCAGGAGGGTATAATAGTTTCCGTCAGAAGTATTTTGGCCGAATGAGTTTGGGAAAAACTGGTATTTCGGTGGACACGCTCTATCAGGAGTTATCATCACAGCATCCGGATCTTTTTGATCCAGATATTACACATCCAGCTGATCAGCTGATGCAGATCGGTAATGTGCTGGATATAACCCAGCCACAGGTATTGAACCCATATCACGCGAATATGGATGAAATGGCTTATCATGTTGGTCAGGAACTCCTTCAGGAATACTGGAATGTCCGGCAGCCGGCACCGACCTTTGCAGACCGCAAGGCAGAAGAATTGAGAAAAGTGCGGCAGCAGTATAATAATAAACTGGATGCGTATAAACAGAAAATGGGAGACCAGTATACAGCCCTGTTGAATGAAACTAGACGCGAAAATGCTGACATGAGAAAAGCACATGCGCGGGAACTTTACTGGCAGAAGGAAAAATTTAATACAAAAATGAAAGATCGGCGGGAAGCTCTTGCGAAGCGGGAAGCCAAGGAAAGTGTTATCAAAGAATCTGCGAGGCTCAGAAAATGGCTTTTGGAACCAAATGACAAGCAGCATATTCCGGAAGAACTTCGAACCGTGGTAGCGGATTTCCTTAGCAACATTGATTTTTCTTCTAAGACTGATTACAACGGAGCGAAAACTCAGAGAACCATGGCGTGGGAAGAGGCATTAAAAGCCTTTAACACAATTAAAGAGACTGGACAGATTACAGATCAAGATGGAAATGTGCGTTATGTCGATATAGACCCGGATCAAGTGGCCAGAATGGAAGAATTAAATAAAAAGGTGAAAGGTATAGACCGTCTGGAAGATTTGGATTCCTATAGTCTGCAGGAGTTGCTAAAGACAGTCCGATCCATGAAATCGACAATTACGGAAATTAATACTTTAAAAACCAACAAAAAATATGGTGAAGTTAGTCTCCTGGCAGAAAGCGTATTCCACGATACGGATTATATGAAAGACCGGAAAGAATTTAGAGGACCGGTTGGTCAGGTGGATAGCCTTTTGAATATAAAGATGATGGATCCAGTAACAGTGTTTCATAAAATTGGTCCGGCTATGGAAACTGTGTATGATTCACTCACGACTGGTTGGGATAAGAAAACCAAACTCTTGAAGGAAGCATCAGATTATTTTAGTGAGGCATTGAAAGAATGCGGGCTCAAACCGAAAGATATTCGGGGATGGACCGGTAAAAATCCGGAGAGACATAGTTTCTCACTTTCCGGCGGAGATATAACATTGTCAACCGGTCAGATTATGGCGCTATATGAGTTAGATAAGCGAGGCCAGGCGCGGAAGCATATTTATGATCAGAAGGGCGGCATTAAGGCCGGAGAGATTGATCTTGGTACATCTTTAAAAGAAAAACGTTTATTGCCGGAGCGGTTGCGGGGGAATAAACCAATTAGGGTTACTGCGGAAGACGTAAAGACGATCACGGCTGTGCTTACTGACTATCAGAAGAAACTGGCGGATAAAATGCAGCGATTCCTTGGAGATAATGCGGCAAATTGGGGAAATGAGGCATCAAGGGAGATGTATGGATATGATAAGTATAAGTCCAGAAACTATTTTCCAATCACAACGGACAAGGATTACATCATGCAGCCGGAGGGCAATAAAAAGGATTCCACTATTCGCAACCTCGGCATGACAAAGAGCACGAATGCCTATGCGAATAATCCGATTATTGTTGAAGATATCTTTGATGTGTTCACACGGCATGTGGATCAGATGAGCAGCTATAACGGTTTGCTAGTACCGCTTTCTGATTTGCACAAGCTTCTGAACTATAAAGATGCACGGGGATTTAATGGTTCCAGTATTCAGGAGCGCATCAAAGCCACACTTGGAACTGGTACGGCAAAGTATTTGGATAATCTGGTAGATGATATCAATGGATCTGTCCATACCAGGAATGATACAGGAATTGCGGATATGCTTATGGGCAACATGAAGGCTGCGGCGGTAGCAGGAAACCTTCGTGTTGCAGTACAGCAGCCTGGTTCCATTGCCCGCGCTTATGCAGAACTTGATGCAAAGTATATTGCCAAAGGGCTGATAAAGGGAGCCAACTGGGACATCATCACAGAATATGCGCCGATTGCGCAGTGGAAGGATTGGGGATTTTACCAGATGCAGGTATCACGCCGCATGAAAGATATCCTTGTAGAGACTGACAGTGCAAAAGACAGATTCGTCAATAAAACTATGGTGCTGGCCGAACTTGGTGATCAGGTGACATGGAAACGTTTGTGGAATGCTGTGGAATATGAGACTATGGATCGGCATCCGAATCTGCAGAAAGGCTCTAAAGAATATTACACAGAGGTGGGGCACAGATTTTCGGAAATTATCTACAAAACACAGGTGGCAGATTCTGTTATGCTTCGCACCGAGGTCATGCGGTCAAAAGATGCCCTGGCAAAGATGGCAACGGCATTTATGGGGGAGCCGCTGAAAACTTACAATATGCTGTATCGTGCAGTATGGGATCTGAAAGCTGGAAGACTTGATAAAAAGACAGCCAGAAATAATGCGATGAGGGTGGCAGCAGCTTTCACGGCTAATGCTTTCCTAACTGCAGCCGCAGCAGCAGCGGTTGATATGTTCCGTGATGATGACAGGGAGAAAGACCTGGGAGAGAAATTCCAATCTCATATGGCGGCCAATATGATTGACAATGTAAATATACTGAATAGCGTTCCATACATTCGAGATGTAATTTCTACCGTCCAGGGAAACACTGTAAAGCGTACCGACATGCAAGGAATCCAGGATGTATATTATGCCTGGAAAAAAGTATACAAGGCGATGCAGAAGACCGGGAAATACACGCCACAGTACGCTTTTCTGGAAGCATTAAGATCTACCAGTGCCTTGACAGGTATTCCAATCAAAAGTATCACTAGAGATGCCTTGTCCATCATTGATACAACAGTAAGCTCCTTAAGCGGCGCAGGAGAGTACGAGGCTACGAAGATGAAATACGGTCTGTCATTGAAAGATAACAAGAGCCTTTATGTAAGCATGATGATGAATGCCACAGAAGCGAGAGATAAGGCGTTGGCTGACAAAATCAAGAGAGACCTTATGGATGCTGGGTATACGGAAGATGACATCGAGAAGCAGATGAACCAGGAAGTTAACAAGGAGATAAAAGACAATATTGATATCATTTCTGCGGCTGACAAATATGATTACCAAGACAAAGAAAGCAGAGATGCTTTCGAGGAAGAAATCTGTACATATATTGAGCTGAAGAAAAAAGCTGGAAAGACGGAGAAAGATGCCTTGTCGTCGGTAAAGACCAAATTGGCAGCTCATTATACAGAGATGTATCAGAAGGGAGACCAGAAGACCAAAAAAGAAGTAATTGAAAAATGTAACCGATTCCGTTACAAAGGTAAGGCAGTATTCAATGGAACAGAATACAAAAACTGGGCAAAGAAATAAACGAAAATTATAATTTCGCAGCTTCGTTTAAGCGTGTTTTTGGGGACTATTTGGGGACTACGGCACTTAAAAGATAGCATAAGTAACCGAAAAATAGCAAAGGCAAGTGCTTAAAAAATGGCTTAAAACCTCACTTTTTTACACACATCAAAGAGCGGTGAAGGCAAAAATCAAAGTTCGTAATGCGTGGGTCGCCGGTTCGAGTCCGGCCAGGAGCTTATAAGAAAAAAGAAAATCTCCCCAAAAAGCAAGGAAAATCAAGGGTTTCCAGCGTTTTGGGGAGATTTTTTTATACTTTTAAGATTAAGTATGAATAAGCAATTTTAAGAAGTTTTTAGGGGGAAACTGGGGGAAATCTGGGGGAAAAATACCTTTCCCCCAATTTTCCCCCAGAAAAAACTTATTTTTATCGAAAAATAGATATTTTAATTGCTAATAAGTATTTATAAGTGTGAAAAAGTTCTCTCGGTGTTTTTCTAATCCTCCATAGTCTATATAGGAAATAATTTTACGAGGTGGACTATGATGACAAAACAAAATAGAAAATCAGATGAAATAACTTTTAGCGAATATAAAAAAAGTGGACGTTCTTATGTAAGGGCACGTCAGTGGGTAACATTAATAGATGAATCAGTTGAGCGGATGGAAGGAAGTGGAAAAAATCGGGTAGATGCCAGAGCTGCCTTGCAGGTGAATATCGAAAAACGCAATGAGCGTATCCAGTATGGAATGAAGAAAGACGATGGGGATATTACGCTTGCTGAGGCCGTCAAGAACCTTATTGAAGAGCGTGCTAAGGAGTATGATAGGGAAAAGGGCAGAGAAGCCCGTAGAGACGTTTCTACGAAACGAGAATGGGATGTCTTTCACTCGTTGCTTTGCCCATTTGAAATTGCAAACAAAAAGCTGAACTGCATTTTTGTTAAAGATATAGAAACTTACCGGAAACAGCTTTCAAATGCGCGCTATGATAAGCATGTCACAAAGAAGAAACATGAGCCAGAATATGTATACTACAGTGCTTCCACGCTAAATCGAATTATCCGCCTTGTTGTGACCGCTATTGATGATTATTATTTGTATCGCCCAGAAAAATCGCCGGCGATTGTATTGAAACAATTTAAACAGAGTGTACCGGCAAAAACAGAAGAAGATTTTTTGATTGGAGACGAACTACCGAAGGTGCTATCATATTTCCAACAAATGAGGAAGGAGCACAAATATGAATTGGATCCTACCTGTGCAGATTTATTTACTATTGCACTTTTAATTGGTGCAAGACCAGGAGAAATATTTGCTTTGCAAAAGCGTGATTGGAATGGAGAAACCAAAGAATTAAGAATCCAGAGAACGGGAGAATATGAAGATGGTAGAACGAAAACTGCAACATCCATTCGAATCTTAACATTGTCAGCAGTAGCTGCAGCAATCATGGATAGACGTTGTTTTGGAATTGGTCCAGATGATTTGATTTTTCCAGGAACTAAAAATAATTTGCTTTCTCCATCCAATGTAAATAAGAAATTGAAGCGGTGGTTGAAAGAAGCTGGTATCCAGAAAAATCTGCATCCTCATTCATTAAGAGGTTCGTCTGGAACATACCTTTTGGATCATGATGTGCCGATTGAAGTGGTCTCCCGGATGTTGGGACATCAGAACGTATCAACAACGCAGAATTTCTACTCTACATATACAGAAACACGTAGGAAGAAGGATGCTACCGAAATTTGCAATGCATTTGATCAGTTAGATGTGTGATATAGAAGAAGCCGCCAGCAGAAGAGATGCTGACGGCTTTTACTACGCAGTCAGCGGCGTTCCGAATTCTTTTACGGTCTTCGTAGAAATTCCTACATATCCGCCAGCCATATCTTTTCCTGTAATGGTACAATACTTTTACTGAAAATTATCAAAACCCGTGAAGGACATGCAGGAACTGTTGTCCCGATGAATTATTATGCAGAGTTCAACTGTTTTACAGAATATACCAAAGAACAGATTAAGGCAAGAGCTAAGGCGAAAAGTGCTTCGAAGAGTAAAGCGAAGAGTAGTGGGAAAAATGGAACGGCCGGAGGGCCGGCGACAGCAGATGAGGAGCAATCTTCTGCAGCTACGCAAACTGTGCGCTCAAAAGAAGAAATTATGCGGCGGCAGGAATTAGCTAAGCTGGCACTGGATGAAGAAGAGGCAATCACTGCGGCAGCTTTGAGTGAGATTGAGGCCGAACGCCCAGAAACATTCATTAACGAAAGCGGAATCCCTGATGAGCAGGTAAAAGCAATCTTTGAAGCATGTGGTATTCATCTATAATTGGAGGTAGGGCAATAAATGAAAAAGACAGAAGTAGCACAAAACAATACGGCATTATGTAAGGCATTGGTGAGTTTGCGGCAGCCCGGCGTGAAGCCAGATGCAGGAATATTCTGCGTGGCTGTAAAAAAGGACTTAGCATATTGCAACGGGCGAATCGTTTCTCTGGACGAGAATTTTCGAAATTGCGTTGTGAATGGGTATGACAAGGCCGTAATGGATGCGATATATAGCATATGGGCATCCCGTGAGGATAAGTCAACAAATGAATGTTCAATTCGCTACACAGAAATTTATGCCCGCATGAATCCCGGAAAAAATTGCATCTGGGAGAGGATACTCATAACAAAATCAGAAATGCCGTTATGAAGTTGCGGCATTTGGAAATTACCTTATCATTGGTTAATGACTTAGACCGAGTCCTTACATATTTCGGATACAATGTAAAAGATGTAGATTTAGAGCAGATGGAAGCAAAAGGTGGCAGATTCTGCATCAGGGGAAAACTAATAGATGCGCAAGTCGTATATTCAACTTTACCGACAAGAGCGAAAGATGGAACTCCGTTAGAAACAGATGGAATTATTTTGAAAGGTTGTCCAATCCTGTATCAATATGCTCTTGCTCAGCGACAGATTATTACGGTTGATGCGGAATACCTGAATATAACCGGCAGACTAACAGACAAGAAGATTGCTGTTCGGGATTATCTGATCAGTTACATCCGATCCGGTCAACACAGGAGCGAAGATTTCAGTCTCACTGTCGGCTACCAAACCATATTCGAAAATTCTGGAATCAAGTGGAATGAAGACCGAAGAATCCAGCCAAAGAACCGTGAGTTTGTAAATTCAATGACCAAATCTAAGCTGGAATCTCCTGACAATGTCAGGAGAGAAAAGCGTCTTTCGGCAGAAGTAATTGTTTTGTAAATTGGATATGCGGACCCGCAAAATCGATTTTATTTTGGGAGCTATCTTCCATTCTCTGTATGTAATCATACAGAGAGGAGGAAGCAAGGTGCGTCCGATTGCTGATATGCCCTACATCATTGGCTTGAAACTGCGGATTTATCCAACGAATGAACAGAAGGATATGATTGCCGTGAACGATGGTGTTGCGAGATTTATATACAACCGTCTGGTAGCTCGTAACCGTGAAATGTATCGGCTTAGAAAAGTTGGTTGTTATATCCAACCGATTACCGATCGTTTAGATTATTTGCTATCGTTAGGTCAGAATTCTTCTGGCCTGAAAGCAGCGTATCCGGTTTTAGAAGACAATCGTATCGATGCACAAACTATTGCGAATGCAATCAGTAAGAAATATCAATTATACAAATGATAAGGAAAATTTGAAATGGTTTTAAACGCTACGGAATGGGTAGAGAACCATATTGGTGTGGATATCCAGAAAGAGATAGTGATCACATATAAATTTGCAGCTTTTAAGGGTGCTGATCAGTTGTTTCGAATTTCTTCGGTAGGGCGAATGTGCCAGATAGAGTATGAAACGGCTGGTCGGAATGTGGTAAATACGCAGACGGTGTATGCTGGGGAAGATTTAGATATAATGGTGACTGAGATAGATAGGGAATATTATTTGTGCGGCATCGAGGAGTATTGGAAGATGCTGAACGAGCAAAAAGAGGTTTATTTGTCGTAAAGCTGCCTAAAAGCAAGGGTAACATGCCATGGAATAAGGACAAAGAGAAGGTTACCTTTACAATGACAGAATCAAAAATTCTCTATATGGCCGGAATCTGGCAACCAACAGAGCATTATAATCAATTCACTATTCTCACAACTGCCCCGAATGAGTCTATGTGTCCGGTTCACGATCGGATGCCGCTGATCTTAAAACCGGAAGAAATTATTCCATGGATTCAGGATTGGGAGAGTGCAGAGAAGTTGCTTCGCAAAACATCTCCTCTTCTGGAACGTAAGCAGGAATATGAACAGTTGTCTATTTTTACCATATAGCGTTATGCATACCTTAAATTATCAGACGATAAAATGCCATAATAACGGTATTTAGAAAAATGTGCACAAAAATTTATCAATTAGCAAAAAGTGTCTAAAAACTGTATTATTATTCAAAAAATAGTGCTATACTTGTCTCATAACATTATTCGGATATGGATAATATAACGACGGAGGTAGCGAGTATGAAAAACAAAAGATATGCAGCTTTGGTGATGGCAGCGATTCTGGCGGCATCAGCAGCTATGCCTGCAATGGCAGAAGTGGTGATTGATGGTGATAGTAGTTACAGTTCAGGAACGACGGTAGATTCTGTAACCGCGTCTGATCGTGAGGCAGATGCAGCGGTGTCCGTATCAGAGGGAGATTCTGTTTCTGTAAAAGGCGATGTAGACGCAAACGTCACGGGAGGAGTAGGTGTGTCTGCTGACAATGGAAAAGCAGATATTGGCGGCAATGTAAAAGCAGAAGACAATAATGCGATAGAAGCAGACAATAAATCAGAAGTCAGTGTGGCAGGAAATGTCGAAGGCGACGGAGGAGTACGGGCCGATGACTCCAAAGTGTCTGTAGGTGGAAATGTATCAGGAAAAGATATGGGCATAGAAGCAGTGGACGGAGCTACTGTTGACGTTGAAGGAAATGTTACATCAAAAGATAATGCGGGTGTAGAAGCGAATAAAACAGATAGAGCTACAGATGCAACCGGAGCAACTAAAGTTACGGTGAAAGGTGACGTTACATCTGATGATTTTATCGGGGTTGATGCTTCAAATGATTCAATCGTAGAAGTAGGAGGCAATGTAAGCGGTAAAGAAGCAGGAGTAAGAGCAATCGGAACTACTGAAAATCCAGATGCTGGTAAAAAAGAAGAAATTGCTAAAGTTACAGTAGGTGGCAATGTATCAGCAGAAGGAACCGGAGTGTATGCTGAAAATGCTGACGTAATTGTAGGTGGCAATGTTAAAAGTACGGAATCAACGGCAGTTGATGCATGGGATGCTAATGTCAGCGTAGATGGTAACGCATATGGATATTCTGGGATTAAAAATGAAGATTCTGATATTTCTATAAAAGGAGATATAACGAGTAACGGTGGCACAACTGTTGGAATTTTCGGAACGGAAAAAACGACTACAATCATTGGCGGCAATGTTAAAGCGGCTGGTGGCGAGGATGTTATTTTAGACGTGTCAGAGAACAAAAATGCGGATTCAGAACTTGCGATTGCCGGAAAAATTGAAAATGAGAAAAATAACGCTCAGATAACAGTAAGAATTGATGATGAAGGTAAAGTGACCAACTTACCGGAAATCATTATCGGTGAAATTGAAAATATCAATAAACTGGATATTATGGGAACTCCGGACGGGACAGACCCAACCAAAGTTTCAGATGATCTGAAGAAGGAAGTTCTTGACAATATCAAATACATTGTCAGCACCAATACGGAGAGCCTGAACGGAAATGGTACAATCACTGTTACCAAAGTTGGTGGTGGATCCTTAGATAAAGATAAGAGTGGACTGTACGAAGTTGGAAAAGCTACTGAAACCATTACCATTCACGTTGCAACAAAGGACGGTTATGAAGTATCCGAGATTAAAGCTGGCAAGGCAACTGCATCTCTTGTCAAAAATGCAGACGGTACATATTCCGTAACCATCCCGGCAGGTGGCGGCGTTAATATTGAGGCGCTGATTAAGGCAATCGAGACAAAAGCTGTTTATACATCTTCTTCTGATGACGATGATACTTCCAGCAGCAACGGCACTCCTTCTACTTGGGGATCCAATGGCGCAAACTGGACCTTTACGAAAGCAAACGGGCAGAAAGCAAAAGAAGAGTGGCAGCAAATCAGCTACAATGGCACTTTATACTGGTATTACTTCGGGGCTGATATGAACATGTCTACTGGATTATTTACAGATGCAAGCGGTCATCAGTATTATCTGAATCCGACAGAGGGTGCTTTAAAAGGAACCATGGCAACCGGTTGGGTTGAGGTAGATGGCAAGTGGATGTTCTTCAACGACGGAAGCGTGGCAGATCTTCCGTTAGGCTGCTATGTAGAAGGTATGGCAAGATAGTATATTTTCATTCAAAAAGCAAGGAGTCTGAGAGAAATCTCAGGCTCCTTTTCATATTCAAAAAGAACTGAGTTCGTTTTTCGGTTTCTCATCCAAATGTTCCCTCTACCGCTGTAATAATTACCTCAGTGCGCGGATTCTCTTTATCCCAGTACACGCGGCTCCCATCGGTGGAAACGATAATCTTAGCGTTATCATCTGTCAAAATCCCATAATTGACCAGAATATCGTGTAGGGCTTCATTGAGATTGGTCAGATCCACACGCCGTCGGGTCGGCATATAGAACTTTGCAGCTACATTGACTGGCTGATCAATACCAAGTGACTTCAAGAAAACAGAGCAATCCTTTTCATAATGTCCGTACTGCGAAGAAGGCCGCACGAAAGGTGTTTTCTTGTCATCAGCAGTTTTTTTCCAGCAGATTTGCTGATGATTTTTCTTGGTAACTGGCGGAAGTGGAATAACAATCTGAATACTCCCGTCGGAAAGTATTGTGGTTCCTGTCATAGAATAAGTCCTCCCCATAGAGAAAGCGAGGGAGATTGATGAACGGATGCAGAAACTTAGAGAACGTCGGGCAGGTGGAAGAACTTCTGCTGATGACCGAACAGATGCAGGACGAACTGGATCAGAAAGACCAGACAATCCAGGAACTGAACAGGCAGCTAAGCGAATCGCTGACCTTGAACGAGAAATTGAACAGCGAAAACAGAGCCGAGAATATCGAAGCATTGCGGACAAGATTAAGGCAAACAGAGGAACGATTGACCAGCGAGGCAGACAGCAGGAAAAGAGCCGACGCAGAAGTCGTGGCATGGAAATTTAAGTATGAAAAAGCAGAACAGGAAAAACTTTATGCACTGACAAACCAAAAGACGGTAGAGGTAGCTGTTGCAAAAAAAGTGCCTTATGAGAAATGCGAAAAATGTGACCGTACTGTTTACCAAAAAGCAAAAGAGAAATGCGATAACCGAAAAATTCAGTTGGAGAAAAAATATAAAAATATGACGACTGGTTATGAAAGTATTATGTTTTTGTTGGCGTGGTACAGCACATCCACTACACTGTTCGCTGCTATCCTTTCTCCTGCTTTTCTTAACGACAGTATCACTTTTTTCGGCACGATAGGAAAAGGAATTGTAAGTCTGCTTCAAGAGTTTGTGACAGGTGCAGATTCTTTCGGACAATTAAGCAATAGAATTTCAAATAGTATCATTTCCGAGATTGTGTACTGGCTGATCGCAGTTATTGTTATGGGAATTTTATTCATCATGACGGGATTACCGATAGTCTGGATTGGTTATCAGGTGGGGAAAATCTACCGGAAATATTGCTGGGATATCATCAGTATCATGATGGCGATAATGAGTACAGCTATTGCAATCTACTTCGGAAAATGGATAAAATCAATCATTCCGATGAACCTTATTCTACTGTTACTTCTTGTGCACGTGGTCTATATCGGAATCCGATGTTATGTGAAAGACTGGCGGGAGGAACGAGGATATTACTAAAACAAAAAGAAAACAGGAAGATTTTGTAAAGTATCTTCCTGTTTTTTCTAAAGCAGACTATTGATTGTATTTATATTAAGTTTTCAACAACAATGTAACCATTGAAATTACATCTGTTTTTTGATATGATTACTGTCAAAGAGAGGTGTTTATAATGCAGATTTCAAGCAGATTTACAATGGCAATCCATATGTTTGCCTGTATAGATACATTTTCGGATCAGAAGATGACTAGTGATTTTATGGCAGCAAGCATTGGAACTAATCCGGTGATTGTTCGTAAAATATTGCAACAATTAAAGGCTGCTGGTCTTATTGAAGTTGCAAGAGGGACAGGCGGTGTGACAATTACCAGACCATTGGAGCAGATTACATTCCTTGATGTGTATAAAGCAGTGGAATGTGCACCAGATGAAGAACTGTTTCATTTTCATGAGAATCCCAATCAGAAATGTCCGGTAGGAAAGAATATTCACCATGTTCTTGATAAGAGACTGTTAGAAGTACAGAAGGCAATGGAGGAAAAACTTTCAGAAATGACACTTGCTGATGTGAAAAAAGATATTGCAGTGTATACAGAGGAAGAGTAGCCTACAGAAGGCTTCGGATGAGTGATTATATCATCACAATTTCCGGAGCCTTTTCGTTTTTCATAATCAATGTAAAATCTTCAAAAGGAGTTGTAACAAAAAAAGTTACAAAAAATTTGATGTAACTATTGACATTACATTAAACGGATGATATTGTATAGCTACAAGATGTAATAATCGTTGTTACAACATATCAAGGAGGTAATTTAAAATGCAGAAAGTAGTAGAATTTTTACAGAAAAACCCGGTTCAGTATTTAGCAACCGTCGGAAGAGATGGAAAGGCAAAATGCCGTCCATTCATGTTCTGTTTTGAGCAGGACGGAAAGCTTTGGTTCTGTACTAACAACACAAAGGATGTTTACAAGGATATGTTAGCGAATCCTGAAGTAGAAGTATCAGTATCTTCCCCTGAATACGCATGGATTCGTCTTCATGGTAAAGCAGTATTTGAGGACAACAAGAGTGTAAAGGAAGGATGCATGAACAACCCTATCGTTAAGGGACAGTACCAGACAGCAGATAATCCTATTTTTGAGGTATTCTATCTTGAAAATCCGCATGGTTTAATCGCAGATTTCTCTGGAAATCCACCTTATGAATTTTAAAGATAATTAACAGAAAAAATTACAGTCTTCGGGGCAAGGTGTAATTCCTGACCGGCAGTATAGTCTGCGAGCAAAAGCTGATATGGTGCAATTCCATAACCGACGGTAAAGTCCGGATGAGAGAAGATATGATAAAACAAGTCCCGCAGGGAATCTCGTCCTGCGGGCTGTTTTAAATTCAGGCATATCTCACAAAAAGGAGATTTATGAGTAACAATACAGCAACTATTAAAACAAGAAAAAATTTAGTTTCTACAAGGACGATAACAATGACAGCTCTACTGGCAGCTATATCATATGTGTTGGCATTTTTAGAGTTTCTGGTTCCTTTGAGTCCATCATTTGCACGAATGCTTGGTTGTTTTTCACCGATGCATGCCTGTATTGATAACTTTATTCATACTTATGCTGGAATGGAACTTCGTCTGAAAATGCATGAAATTATGGCAAAGCAGGGGCATGAAGAAGAGACCGGCAAAGCAAAGATAACATCGGGATACAATCTTCCGACAAAATATATTCTTCATACGGTAGGACCTATTATACAATGGAAAGTCACAAAAGAAGATGAAGACCTGTTGGCAAACTGCTACACAGAGTGCCTAAAGCTTGCAGCTGATACTGGTGTGGAATGAGCAAGAGGATATGATAGACAGGTATCTTAATAAGGGGACAATGTATGTTTTGGACGATGATGGAGTTAAGTGCGAATGTGTGATAACAGACGAGGGGAACGGTGTCCTTGAAATCAAAAACATTGCAACTGAACCCGAATATCAGGGAAAGGGTTATGGTAAAGCACTAATTGACTTCGTTGCTACGACATACAAAGGGAAGTATTCTATATTTCAAGTTGGCACAGGGGATAGTCCGTTGACAATTCCTTTTTATGAGAAGTGTGGATTTATTCGTTCGCATAGCATTAAAAACTTCTTCACGGATAATTATGACCATTCAATATATGAAGCAGGTACTCAACTGGTAGATATGATTTATTTGCAGAAAAAAATATAAATTCCAATTTGTCTATCTGCAACACAAGGGGAGAGAAAACCAATGTCAAAAGAATTTGAGCTGAATGGATGCGTAGAAGTCCCAGAAGCTGTCACAGAGGATGAATTTTGCGATGCGCTCTTTACATTTTTCGAATCAAAAGGCTGGCATTATGGTGGCGGTATCAACGAAATTCGGGACGGTCAGTACGTGATGCCGGATGGCAGCCTTGGAAAAAGTGTTTTGGAAGAATATTTAGAAGATGCAGAAAGTGAGAAAGAACATGTCTAAAAAGAAAAATAAAAAAGGCGGCGATGCCTGGTGGATCGGAACTATCATTGGCGTGATCATTGGTATTGCGACGGACCATCTGGCGGTATGTATCTGCTTCGGCATTGCGATTGGATTTCTGATTGATGAGCTTCAGAAAAAGAAATAAAAATCCTCAAAAAATTCAATAAAAAAAATTCAGGGCAGAAATTTGTTTTTCTGCTCTTTTTCTGCCAATTTTCTTCCCTTTTTCCATTCTACAAAAATTCTGCCAACAATAATCCCGCACAATCCCCCTTGCTACTTTATACAGAATCTGTTATGATTTTGAACAGATGTTTGCACACGCCGACATTCTTTTTACTGGCATTTTTGAGAAATTTTTATAAGATATAACAATTTTTGAGTATTTTTAAAAGGTGAAAAAAGTGTTTTGGGCGTTTTATTTTACGGGCTGTTTCCCATATTCTTTTTAGAAACTGGAAAAGGGGAAGAAAAGAAGCAGAAAAGGAGCAGAGAAAATGGGATTAAAGAGTGAATTCTGTGGTCCAAATTTTTATCCGCCAATTTTCTTCTCTGAATTTTTTATTTCAAAATCAAGAAGAAAGAGAAGCGGAAAAAGAGCAGAAGAAAAAGGGAACCATTTTTCTGCGTTCACATTTTTTGAAAAATCCAATTTCGGAATTGCGAACTGAACGAAAATTTTCTGCTTCACAAAAACACGTTTCCCTAATCTAAGATTTTCAAAAATCAAAAATCCAGTTTTCAAAAATGCAAAACGGAAAAATGATTTTCAAAAAATCCGATGCGTGATTTTTCTTCCGCCAATTTTCTTCTCTGAATTTTTAAAAATAAAAATCTAAGAAGAAAGAGAAGCGGAAAATTTGCAGAAGAAAACGGGAACCATTTTTCTGCAGTTATCATTTCTGAAAAATATTTTCCGCACACCTCACTCGGCAAGATCAAATTTCTGCTTTACCAAATTCCTGATCCGGAACATTCAATTTCCGCAATCGCAAAATCCCCAATCCTGATTCAGCACATTTAGATTCGCCAGATCATTTTTCTAAAATAGCAATCCAAAAAAATAGAATAAAAAATTGTGCGGAATGAAAACGGCGTAAGCCGGGTGCAGCGCCGGGGGCGCGAAGCAGTGGTTGCTGTGTGAGGTGATTGAGCTGTCGCAAATTTTGTGATGAGTGGATTAGATAATTTGATTTTAGGATGAGCACATATTTTTGATGAGATGACCAAGAATGAAAATAGAAAAATGAATCCGCCCTTTTTTCTTTTCCAAAAATCCAAAACGAAAACAAGCGGAAAATTTGCAGAATAAAAATCTCCCCTCTACCAATTTAAAAAATCCGCTTACACATTTTCCTCATCTGTCAGCAAAATTTTTTCTGCTTCAAAAAAGCTGATGGATATTTTTATTTTTTCTTTTTGGGATTTTCTTTCTTTTTCCGAGAACGGCGATTAGCCTGGTGCAGCGCCGGAAGGGCGCGCAGATTTTTTGTGATGGGAATTTTTTAGAAATAATGGTATACTGGTTATAGAGGAAAGGGGAAAGAGTATGGGATTACTAATTTTAATAGTACTGGCCTGGTACCTGATTTACTTGTATCAGAAAAAGCAGTACGAGAAGACAGAATATTTTAAGCAGACGGGGAATTCATATCTGTCTGTTAGATTTGATAAAGGCCGGTATGGAGAATATCTGACTTATAAAAGTTTGGAAACTCTGCCGGGAGAAAAGAAATTTCTGTTTAATGTTTACATACCAAAACAAAATGATGAGACAACAGAACTGGATGCCGTGATGATTCACGAATCCGGAATCTATGTCTTTGAATCGAAGAATTATTCCGGTTGGATTTTCGGTTCTGAAGATCAGTATCAGTGGACGCAAACTTTACCGAATGGGAAACGTGCTCGGAAGATAAAATTTTACAATCCAGTAAAACAGAATAAAGCACATATCGAATGGTTGCTGAAATTCCTGGGTGATGAAACGCTGCCAGTTCATTCGTATATTGTTTTCAGTGAACGGTGCGAACTAAAAAATATCCAGCTGAATGATGTGAAGCAGCATGTGCTAAAACGGAACGAGTTGTTTGCAGCTGTACAGCATAATGTTTCTATCTATGAACAGAAACTTGCTGGGTGGAGAATAGAGAAGTTTTACAATCAGCTCTATCCGCTTGCACATGTATCCGAAGCAGAGAAGCAGAAGCATATCGATCAGATCCAGAAAAAGCAGGAACTCAAAAAGCCGGTTGGACAGATTGTTTCCAGCAATGTCATCAGCATAGATAAATATAGAAATCCTGGAACCTGTCCGAGGTGCGGTGGAAATCTGGTGCTCCGAACCGTAAAGCGCGGTGAGCGTAAGGGACAAACTTTTCTTGGGTGCTCCAATTTTCCAAAATGCAGATATATGGAAAAATCATGAACAGAATATAACTGATCAGAAGGGACTCGTTATGGGTCCCTTTTTTCTTTGTCAAAAAGTGAAAGAAAAATTTCGCCCCTTTTTCTTTTCTCAAAACCTCTCCACGAAAACAAGCGGAAAAAATAGCAGACAAAAATAGCAACAACCCCCTTTTCTGCTTCAGTTTCATTTTTTTTGACATTTTTCTTTTTCTAAATTTTTCCGGAGGAAAAAGGTGGTGGAAAAATTTGTGAGACGGCGATTAGCCGGGTGCAGCGAGCCTCGGAGAGGAGAGCGAAGCGGGTATTGATAAATATTAACTTTTGGTTAATGGAATTTTGAGATATAAGTTGTTACCATGTTTGTATGATTGAGATACCAATTTTGTCGAGGTTAGACCGATTCTGCCGAGGTTGTTGTGAGAAAAATTTTTGTGTGCTAATATGAAAGCAGATAATGATGGAGGTAACTGCGTATGAGAAAAAATGTAAAACGATACACAGCGATTCTTTTGATAGCAGCAATGGTTTTTCCGAGTTCTCCTGTTTATGGAAATATGGAAGATGAGTATGAACTTTTATTGGAATCGAAGGACTCCGAGGAATATCAGAAGGCTACAGATTCAAATGCTCAGAAAAACGATGAGCCCAATAAGACCGATCCAGATGATGAGGACGAAGAGATTTATGAAGACGAAGATCTGATTGATGATATTCAAAAAGCTTCTCCATCTGATGCAGAAGAGAAAGATAAGGATGAAGTGGAACTGGAACAGAATCTGGAGACTGAAAAAAAGATTGTGTCCTGGAAGTGGAACGATAAGCAGGAAGCACTGATCGATGGTGAACTTCAGCTTGCAGTGACAGAAGTGGACCAGATACTATGTAGATGAGACAGGTGCTTGGGACGGAAAAGAACGTTAATTCAACCTGCAGTTGATGGTTCTGCATGCAAACCTGCGCTATAATATAAGTGTCTCAAATAATAAATCTTTTTTCATAATAGCCGTTTCTGTGCGGCATTGAGAGGGTGCTCTTTTGGGCATCCTCAGACTGTAGACAAAAAGAAACATATATATTTTCAATGCAATGAGAAGGATAGAATTAAGATTACAAGGCTTTACTCATTATTTACATTGACAGAATGGTTGCAACCAGTTTTTGGCATTGAATGATCATGCTGGAAGGAATCGCATATTCATTTACGGAATGAAATTCCGTGTATACCATATTTGGCATAGTTTCCGGTGTTGTAATTCTCGATAAACTCTCGATCATCTTCCCATTTTTTATGGCTTTTTAAAATCTGGATTGATGTTTCTTTTGGCTTATAAAAAAATCAAGATAACTGATCACGTCACTGCTTGTGAGAATGTTATTATCAACGAGCAGAGCCAATATTTTCTTTTTCGGAGAGAGGAGAGATCTTCAATTTGTGAAATATTATAACCGTACTGCATAAGTATGGATTCCTGAGCCAAGCGCATTCCAGTTTCAGACATAGCGCCACTTAAGTATGCTCGTTCATCACTTGTTCGACATATTGACATAGGAATGTGGTAGTGTATAATTAGTATTGAATACACTGAAAAAATGAAGGAATTACATGAAAGTACATAAATATTGGTCTGTAGGAGCTTTGATCACAATGCTTGGGACTTTTTACACTGGATAAAAAACCATTACCATAACAGATTATGATATTTCATTTAAAGATATTTGTCCCAAATATAGAGAAAGTAAATGAATAGCATAGTTATTGAAATGAATATTATTTAGGGTTCGGGATAAATCGTGAAATGCAGACAAACAAGAAAAGTAAAAATATAATAGGTATTATACAGAGTTTCCTTATATTGATATTGGTAGTTCTTATTATTTTTATGATGATTCAGATTAGTAGGCTGCAGGGAACAGCACGCGTAATAAATTATGCCGGTCTGGTACGTGGAGCTACACAGCGCGAAATAAAATTAGAAATTACAGGAAACCAAAATGACGAATTAATTAAATATTTGGATGATATTCTTCTTGGATTGAGATATCAGGATGGACATTATGATCTGGTAAAACTCAATGACGAAGAGTATCAGGAAAAATTGCAAATCCAGAGTGATTACTGGGATAAATTGAAAACAGAAATTGAAGCAGTAAGAAGCAAGGGATACGAAAATACAGACATTGTTAATATGAGTGAAATATATTTTACGATGGCAGATAAAACTGTCTCTGCAGCAGAAAGTTATTCAGAAAAAATCGCTGTAAAGATTCGTACCATAGAGCTTTTGTCGGCACTTGATATGTTGAGTTTGGTGATATTGGTTATTATGCAGACTCTAAAGGCAATGCAGATGGCAATGCAAAACAGACTGCTGGAACAAAAAGCATTCATAGATGCCTATACTGGACTGCCAAATAAAAATGCCTGTAATGAGCTACTTAATAAAAAAGATATAATTACAGATTCTACAGCATGCATAATGTTTGATTTAAATAATCTAAAAACTGTAAATGATACAATGGGACATTCCGCAGGAGATCAGTTGATATTGAATTTCGCAAAGCTTTTGCGCAGTGTTATTCCAGAAAAGGATTTTGTTGGAAGATATGGCGGAGATGAGTTTATAGCAGTTATTTATCATACGAGTGAGGCGGAAATTAAGGAGATATTAAAATCATTGTACAGAGAAAAAGAGAGATTAAATAGTTGTGAAAATCAATTACCAATCGATTATGCATGCGGATAGGCATTATCCTCTGATGATATGGCGTGTACAATGCAGATGTTATTGGATGATGCAGATGCTTATATGTATAAGAATAAACAGTTATGTAAGAAATATAATTTGCGCTCAGCTCAGAGTAGAGAATCTTCTTAAATATAATCGATAGGGCTCTGTTGGAAAACTAACAGGGTTTTTACTATGTTATTGTGTGATAATATAACGAAAGTCAGTTTATAACACAGCCATAAATTAAGCAAGTAAGACTCCGAGAGATTTTTGAAACGTAAACGCTCCATAGCAAGTACTGAACCAGTCAAAAGCCACATTTGCGGCTTGGCTTAATTGATCTTCTTTGGCTTTCGAATACTCTCTGGCAGCATTTCTGACCATGGGACCAGATTATCTAAAAAGGATCGGTCTGTATCACCCATGTGTTTCGGAATTTCTGTCAGAAGATATTCAAAGTACTCATATGGCTTTAAATTGTTCGCTTTTGCTGTTTCTGCAATGCAGTAAATGATAGCGGATGATTTTGCACCATTGATGGTATCGATCATCTGCCAGTTTTTCATGCCGACACAGAATCCGCGGATCGCACGCTCTGATGCATTGTTGTCCATCGGAACATCTCCGTCGGTCAGAAAAACCCAGAAGTATTTTTCATGATTCAATGCATAAGTGAAAGCTTCCCTCAGTTTTTCCGTACCGACTTCACTTTCGTGTTGTTTCAGGTACACAACAAAGCATCTACCAGTGGTTTTACAACCATCTGACGCTGAACAAGCCTTTCTTTTGATGAAAGTTCTTTGAGTTTTCTTTCCTCCCGGTAGATTGCCTGGATCTGCTTTATGATCAGGAACGAAGCGGACTATTTCTGGCTTTCCGGATGAACTTCTGTTCCAGACGGTAAAGTGGAACCGCGTTTACATACTTTCCATTCATGATAGCTGCAGCGAGAGACGATGAGACCGGGCTTGCGTGGAGCAGGCTCTTTGGATGCGCCGCTTGTTTGCGGCGCTTGTAACACTCAGCCGGAAGGTCTTTTGACCACAGTATGAGTGGTTCTAAATTTTTTTATCTATACTTCAAGTCTTGGGCTTTGATTTAGGGTTATAAAATGTACTCTCGATACGCATTTTGTCCAAATAATCCACGTATTTCGGGCTGTACATAGGTTTCTTACGAATTTTGTAGCCGTTTTGTAGCCAGCTATTTTATACATACTAACCGTTCGCAACAACTTGATCATTCCTCGAACAGATACAGAAGATATCCGTAACCCTCTGCTTTCATCTTTGCGTAAGGAACAAAGCGCAGGGCTGCACTGTTGATGCAGTAGCGCACGCCATTGGGGGACTCCGGATCGCAGGTGAACACATGACCAAGGTGAGAATCTCCGGCACGGCTTCTGACCTCTGTGCGGCGCATGCCGTGGCTCAGGTCCTCCAGTTCCACCACGGCAGGCTCTTCAATGGGCTTTGTGAAAGCCGGCCAGCCGCAGCCGCTCTCGTACTTATCCGTGGAGGAAAAGAGCGGCTCGCCTGTGACGACATCCACATAGATGCCCTTTTCAAACTTATCCCAGAACTCGCCTGTGAAAGCGCGCTCCGTGCCGCTCTCCTGTGTAACACGGTACTGCTCCGCCGTCAGCTTGTCCCGGATGGATCCCGCCGCGGGCTTCTGATAGTCGCCCGGATCGATGCGCAGCCGGGAAAACAGCTCCATCTCCGCGCGCGGGATGTGGCAGTAGCCGTTCGGGTTCTTTTCGAGGTAGTTCTGGTGGTACTCCTCGGCGGGGTAGTAGTTCTTGAGTGGGCCGATCTCCACGAAGAACTTTTCACTGCGTCCCCGCTCGATCTCCGCGATGCGCTCCACCGTTTCCTTCGCGCTTACGTTGGTGTAATAGACACCGGTCTGATACTGGCTGCCCCGGTCGTTGCCCTGCCGGTTCTCCACCGTGGGGTCGATCACATAGAAGTAGGCCAGCAGCAGGGCGTCGAGACTCACCTGTCCGGGGTCATACTCCACCCGCACGGCCTCCCGAAAGCCGGTCTCGCCCTTGCAGACAGTCTTGTAATCGGCGTCCGCCTCGCAGGTGCCGTTTGCATAGCCGCTCTCGGCATCGATGACGCCGGGGATGGATTGCATCAGCTGTTCCATGCCCCAGAAGCAGCCGCCCGCCAGATATATGACATTTTCCGTGGTATCCATATACATGCTTCCTTCACCGGACATATCAGAGGGCTGTCCGGTCATTTCCTTCTCATCCGTTTTCTGCGGCATATTTTTCTGCCCGGCGGCGCAGCCGCTCAGCAGCAGTACCGCGGTGAGCAGAAGCGGCAATACTCTCCGATACATGGTGTATCCCTCCTTTCTGAGAAGATAAATTCGTTTGTCAGCCCATATCGGCGGCAAGAGCCTGGTCGATGAGTTTTTGCAGCGTCTCCGCCTGCTTCTTTTCCGTGATGGCGCCTACGATGGGTTCACCCACGATATTGCCGCTGCGGTCGACCACATAGGTGGTGGGATAGGCAAAGATACTGGTGGCAAACTTTCCCGCCTCACTGTCGGAGTCAAAATACACATTCTGATAGGTGGCGCCCTTCTTGGCAAGCACATCCTTCGCCTCGGAAATTGCCGTTTCGTTGCCGTCCAGCGTGAAGGTGTTGACGCCGATGAGGGAGCCGCCCTTCTCCGCCAGTTCCTTGTTCAGCGCATCCAGCTCGGAAAGCTCGCCTACGCAGGGATTGCAGGTGGTGAACCAGAAATTCACCACGGTGACGGCGTT